>JAGWTK010000444.1 GCA_028876035.1 Bacteroidota bacterium | reverse complement strand
GGAGCCGGATACGGTATAATAACCTTCTTTTTTGCCCAGATCAATCGTTACATTGATTGTTTCCACATCATTGATAACAAGTACAATCGGACCTTTTTCAACTATCAACTGGTAAATACCTTCTTCTTTGCCCGAACCCTTCAGCGTAAAATCACCTGTACTTCCTTTGGTGGAAGCTGAATCAAGCAACACAGGTACTGCCTCGCCGCCAAAAGGCAGTTCTTCGAGCTTGAAGTTGACAGGACCCACCACTGCAACAGAATCGGCCGGCTGACCGGTAAACCATTGTGGAACGAGTTTGTCGGCGTTCACATAATGAACTTTCACCGTAAAAACGCCTTTTGGTTTTGAACCACAACCAGGTGTACTGAAGAAGGCAATGATTGCAACCGCTATGGGAACGATTTTATTTCTAAGCATAGTGTTTCAATTGTGCTAACCATTTGGCCGAAGCCAGACGGATCGTATTTACTGATTTAATTTTTCTGTGAGTATCCGGGTGGTGGCTTTTGGATCAGCTTTCCCTTTCGAAACTTTTTTTACTTCTCCCATGAATAAACCCAGCAACCCTTTTTTACCTTTTTTATATTCCGCTACCTTGTCGGGCATCCCGGCCAGCACAGCATCTACCCAGGCAATGATGCTGCTGTCATCGGCATCCTGCAAAAGGTTCAGGGCTGCTGCCAGTTCAGCTGGTTTCGCGGCTGGCTCCTGTATCAGGGCCGGCAGTAGTTTGGAGGAGGCTACTGAGAAACTGAGCTTGTTGCTTTCCACCAATTCAATAACATCGGCCAATGCCTTTGGTTGCAGCGGGAATGCATTGATATGTACGGAATGTTCATTCAACCAGGATTTAACGGGTCCCAGTAACCAGTTGGCAGCCGCCTTGTAATGCGTGGTGAGTTTCCGCAGCCCTTCGAAGTAAGCGATGCTTTCTTTGTCGTCGCAGATCACCCGGGCGTCGTAATCAGACAGAAAAAGCTGTTCTTTATATTGGGCCACCAGCTGTTCGGGCAGCGGGGGCATGGCGGCCTTTATGGCAGCGAGCTGCTGGTCAGTAACTACAAATGGTGGCAGGTCCGGGTCCGGGAAATAACGATAGTCATTGGCTTCTTCTTTACTGCGAAGGGAAAAAGTAGTATCGTTACTGGCATCGAAGCTTCTTGTTTGTTGTTCGATGGGTTGCCCGTTTTCTGCCAGTTCTATCATTCTCCCTACTTCATATTCTATTGCCTTGCGCACATTCCGGATAGAGTTGAGGTTTTTCACTTCAACTTTTACACCCAGGTTGGGGTCTCCTTTTTTCCGGATGGATACGTTGGCGTCACAACGCAGACTACCTTCTTCCATATTGCCATCGCATACATCGAGGTGGCGCACCAGTTTGCGCAGTTCGGTAAGATAAGCCGCAGCCTCTTCGGCACTGCGTATATCCGGCTCCGTTACAATCTCTACGAGTGCTACGCCCGCACGGTTGTAGTCGATGCAGGTGTTGTTATCATCGGCATCGTGTACACTTTTACCAGCATCTTCTTCGAGATGGATACGATTGAGTTGCACGTTGCGTTCGCCTGCCGCGGTGCGTATGGGAACGTGTCCGCCTTTGCAGATTGGCGTCGTATGCTGGGATATCTGGTAGCCCTTGGGCAGATCGGGATAGAAATAATTTTTTCGTGCGAAGTAATTCGTGCGTTCTATTTCGCAATTGCAGGCGATGCCCAGCCGGATGGCCAGCTCAACGGCTTTTTTATTGAGTTTGGGAAGTGTGCCGGGGTAGGCGAGTACGATTTCGCTGATATGGGTGTTGGGCGCAGCCCCGAATTGAGTGGGGTCACCGCTGAACAATTTGCTGTTGGTGAGCAGTTGCGCATGTACTTCAAGTCCAATGACGGTTTCGTATAAATCGTGTTCTTTCACAGTTTGTGTTGCCGGCTGGTGGTGATTTCCGATATCATCGACCGGCCTGCAAAAATACCGCTTTGGGGACTATTTCCGGCATAGTCGTTAACACACAAAAAAGCCCCGTGTACTGCACACGAGGCCTGGCTGAACCAATGGTCAACCTATCAAAGATTTCCCGTTTTCAATCTTTTCGGAATCTTCACGTCGAGCTCTTCGGATTTACCATCGCGCTGCAGCTTCACTTTAAAATTGCCTTTTTCGATAGCAGTTTTGGACACTTCGCGCAATTTGTCGATATCATTTACCTCGGTACCGTCCAGTGAAGTGATGATGTCGCCTTCTTTGATACCTGCTTTTGAAGCGGCAGACTCATCGTCTACATCGAGCACTTTCACACCTTTGCCGTCTTCGGTTTCCTGGGCTTTGATGCCGAGGCGGGGTCCGTTGAAAGAGAAATTGAAACTGTTGCCCGGTCCCCAACTTTGTGCATCCGGCATGATTTTGAAATCTCTCATTGTTTCAAACGGCGCACCGGAGAATGCCATGGCTTCCGGCATTTTTCTTTTAGTGAGCGTGGCGGTGGCTTTTTGTTCTTTTTTATCGCGTTTATAGGTCACTGTTATTTTATCACCAGGTTTGTGCTGGCCAATGGCTTTCACCAGGTCTTCCGGCGTACTGATTTTAGTGTCATCAATTTTCGTGATGATATCCCCTTCTTTCAGGCCTGCCTTGTCGGCTGCGCTTTCATCGGACACATTGGTGATGCGGACGACTTCATCAGTTTTTTCGGTACTAACACCCAGCAGGGCTTTGTTTGGATTGAAGTCGCGGGTAATGGTCATGGTGCGGAAGCGGGGATCACCGGCTAAACGCAAAGCGTCTTTCTCTGCCAGCATTTTATCGCGCAACACCATCTGGTTGTCGAGCATTATCTTTTGCCCCTGTAATTCGGCGTGTTGTTTAGCCAAATCGCCTTCAAGCATGGCCAGGTCGCGCAATTGGCGCACATCGTCATCGGTACTGAATACACGCACCTCGCGGCGATTCTCGCGGGTCACCCGAACATCGTTGTCTTTGAACTCCGATAACGGTTTTCCGTTTACAGTGACGGTATTACCCTTTACTTCAACGGTTAGTTTAGTATCAGCTCCCGCTTTTGGGCGAATGACGATTACACGGTCGTCGTTAACGGTTGTTTTCACATTCTCTTCGCGGATATCATCCTGCGCGATAGCAGCTGCGCCGGTCGCCAGCAATAGTGCAGAGAGGGTGAATGATTGCAGGAAAAAGCGTTTCATTCGGAATAATTTAAGGTAAAAAAATTTAACTACGTTTTTTTTCGTAGTTCAAATATAGGGGGAAGTTTTGAAATACGAAAGATTTCGGAAATGTTAAAATGGGGGAATGGGGGTAAGAGGTTGGAGGCGATCGCTTGATGTTCACTGGATTCCAAACAATTTGCTTGCGCAGGCTTAAACGACTAATACAGGGCCTTCGAATAAAAGGCCCCTTACCTCTCGCCTCTTACCCTACAGCAGTGCTTTCACGCGCTCAATCACCTGCGCCAGGTTGCTTGCGTCCTGTCCGCCCGCGGTAGCCAGGGTTTTTTGTCCGCCCCCGCCACCTTTGATCAATGGTGCAATATGTTCTTTGATGATTTTGCCGGCGTCTAATCCTTTTGCAGCAACGACCGTATCTGAAATACCCACC
>JAGWTK010000443.1 GCA_028876035.1 Bacteroidota bacterium | reverse complement strand
TCATGATGCCCATGATCGCCGCAACTCAAAATCACCTGGAAGCTGGGTGTGGCGGGTGCCATCGGGCCGCCGGCTTTTTTCTCACCGAGCATTTTTTGAATGAGGCGGTTTCTCTCTGCCGCAATGTGTTTGCGCAGTTCCTGGTCACGAACCATGTCAAAGTATACGATACCGTCTACAATGGTCTTTTCAGGTTTTGCATAAATGCTCAGCGGATTGTCGGACCATAATACAAGATCGGCATCTTTACCCGTCTTGATACTTCCCACGCGATCGGCAACATGCAGCATGGTAGCCGGGTTGATGGTCACCATTCTCCAGGCTTCGTCCTCGCTCAGTCCGCCATATTTCACACTCTTGGCAGCTTCCTGGTTGAGGCGACGGGCCATTTCGGCATCATCCGAATTGATGGCCACATTAAGTCCTACCCGGGTCATCAATGCTGCATTCTGCGGAATTGCGTCCTGCACTTCCATTTTATATGCCCACCAATCACTGAAAGTAGATGCATTCGCACCATGCTCTTTCATTTTGTCGGCCACTTTATACCCCTCAAGGATATGCGTAAATGTATTGAAGCGGAAACCGAATTTATCGCCTACGCGCATGGCGGCAGTGATTTCGCTTTGCACATAAGAGTGACAGGTGATGAAACGCTTCTTGTTCAGGATTTCAGAAAGTGCGTCCAGTTCGAGGTCGCGGCGAACAACGATGGGCACTGCGCCTTTTTTCTTATTGTTTTCTTCGGCCGCTTTCCATGCTTTCTGGTAATCAGTCGCGCGCTGGAAGGCATCGGTCAGCACTTCTTCCACACCCATCCGTGTATCGGGGAAACGGTTGTTTCCCTGTGTGGCCGTGGTGCGTTTAACGTTTTCGCCGAGCGCGAATTTGATGAATGGATCCCAGTTTTGAAATTTCAGCGCTTCATCCGATACACCCCAGCGCAGTTTGATGAGCTGCGTTTGACCGCCAATCGTATTCGCAGAACCATGCAGGATATGCGAAGAGGTAACACCCCCACTCAGCTGGCGATAGATATTGATATCATCGGGGTTGAGGTTATCAGCAATTCTTACTTCAGAAGTTACCGACTGACCACCTTCATTGATCGACGACGCTGCAATATGAGAGTGTTCATCTATAATACCAGCAGTCAGGTATTTCCCGGTTCCATCGATCACTTTGGCGGTGGCATCGGAGAGATTTTTACCAATTTGGGCAATCTTACCGGCTTTCACGAGTACATCCGTTCCTTCGAGGCGACCTTCTTTTTCGCCTGTCCATACCGTCGCATTTTTGATGAGCAGGTTTTCCTGTTTGGGGAGTTCATCCCAACCATACCCATCGAAGGGATAAGTAACCTTGCCAAGGCGCAGGGGCATCCTGCGTTTAACACTGTCCGCTTTCTCTTCACCTGCTTTTACCAGTGTGGCTGTCCAGTACACACGATTGCCTGCAGAATCTTCACCGTTACCCTGGAATACGCCGCCATTATTCGTACCACTCAACCGGGTGGCAGCAGCGGGTCTTCCACCAAAGCCTCCCATTCCACCGCCGCGACCTGTACCCGTGCGAACAGAATCTGTACCGGCAGGCGGCATTCTACGGGCGGGCGTAGCCGAAAAACTCAGCTTCACCAGTTTTCCATCGTAACTGAACTTGCCGGTCATGGTATCTTTTGCAATCACACTCGCTGCGCCTGCACTCTTCACATCCAATGTGTAGTTGCTTGTTTTACCCGCTTCGTTGGTGAGGGTAAGATTATAGGTACCGGCGATATTATTCCAGTTAGTTTCGTTGATGCTGTATTTCTCACCCTGGATCCAGTTTTGATACACAACGGTTTTCTCATTGAAAATGGGACCCGATGTGATCAGGAAGTTGGCGAGTTTGCCTGCATCCAGGCTTCCCACTTTATCATAAGCGCCAATAATCGTAGCCGGTGCTTTGGTAAGTGCATCAAGTGCCTTTGATTCGCTGAGTCCGTATTCAATCGCTTTGCGCAGATTGCCCATGAACTGTTTTGGATCTCGGAGATCGGCGGTAGTAAGACAGAAGTTGATCCCTGCCTTCTCAAAAGCAGCGGGGTTAGAAGGCGCGAGCTCCCAATGTTTCATATCAGACAGCGACACAAAACGTGCATCATTGGGATCTTCTACATCCATTGCCTGGGGGAAATTGAGCGGAACGATATAACTGGCCTTGGTAGCTACGATATCGTTGATACGCTGGTATTCGTTACCCCCCGCTTTTATAATGTATTGTACTCCGAATTCGTCGCCGATCCTGTCGGCGCGTACATCGCCCCACTTATCGTTTCCTTCAAAAACCTGGGGCAGTCCCTGGGTTTCGAGGAAAGATTTCAGGGAAAGGTTAACGCCCTCGGCAGATGGATTCGATTTGTACCATTGTGCATCGAGGTAAGTCTGCCGCAACAAGGCAATCGAGCCCATAACAGAGCTGGGATACGATTGGGTAGAACTTCCTTTGTTCAGGGAGTAGTGGGCGGAAGCTTTTTCTTTTATAATAACGAGGTTCTCTTTCTGATCGGCCAGTGTAGCCAGTACACCGGTTCCCCTGGCAATACCATCTTTCTGGTGGGCGAGTACGGTACCAAAGCCCGCTTCCCGGAAGGGCTTTGCTTTTGCATCGTCCGCTACAAACAGTTTGGCGCCTTCCACATCACTGTGAATGGCCTGGTTCCAGCCAAACGCACCTTTTTGGTTAGACGTAAGCTGTGCAGGGCCCCCGAAATTGAATCCAAAGCCCTGGCGCTGCGGTGCTGCAATGCCATAGTCGCTGTACAAATCGATGAAGGAGGGGTAGATGTACTTGCCTTTGCAGTCGATCACCACGGCGTCTTTAGGGGCCGCGATATTATTACCTATGGCAACAATTTTACCCTCTTTTACCACTAAAGTTGCATTGGAAAGTGTCGTCTGGCCATCTTTAACAATGGTGGCATTCGTGAACGCGTAGCTGCCGGTTTTGGGGTCCGCTACTCCGTTTACAGGAAAGCTGGGTTGTGCCATTCCCTGTACACAGAAAAGCATGACAGGAAGAAGCAACCAGGCCCTTCTTCCCCAATGAAAAAATCGCTTTCTCATGTTGTTTTGGTTTTTTAAAATAAGAAACAGAAGCCCTGAAATTACTGAATTGAAGGTAACTTCGCGCCTGAGTTTTACAGGCGGTGACATATCAGACGCGAACCGCGCAAGCCTTCCGAACACGATCAATTAAAATAAAATTAAAACCTCATGTACATTGGTTCACTGATCGACCACACCGTCTTGCGGCCCACTACCAGCATTGCGGACGTAGAACAGCTTTGTCGTGAGTCCGTGGAGTATGGATTCGCCGCGGTATGCGTGCCCCCGCCCTTTGTAAAAAGAGCCAAAACCATTTTAGCACCAACGGATGTGCAGGTCGCTACGGTTATTGGATTTCCGTTTGGCTATTCTGCTACCGAGGCCAAGATGGCTGAAACCGTATTGGCACTGGTAGATGGTGCAGACGAGCTCGACATGGTCATCAACCTGGTAGCCCTAAGGCAGGGCGATTGGGATTACCTCACCCGGGAAGTGGCCCTGCTTACCGAAGTCATTCACAACAAGGGAAAGAAAATTAAAG
>JAGWTK010000033.1 GCA_028876035.1 Bacteroidota bacterium | reverse complement strand
AAGTGTACGTCCTTAGGTGTAATGATGAAACCTATTATACGGGTTGCACCAGTGATATAAACGATAGGTTAAGTCGGCATAGTAAAGGACAAGTCCAATACACCTCTTCAAGGCTCCCGGTTAATTTAATGGTAATAATTAACTTCAGTGACAAATACAATGCCTACGACTTCGAACGCTATCTGAATTCAGGATCAGGTAAAGCATTTATGAACAAAAGACTTATCTGAATGAATGGTATGAAAATTTCCAAAATAAGTCTAATTGGCGATACGTCTTATTGAATACAGTTCGAAGTTTGTACCCCAACCTGCAGAGCGTTACTTTCAGAAAAGTGCAATGACAGTAGTTTCTGACAATTCCTTGTATACTCAGCCACTTCATCGAATCAGCAACCATACCAGGATCGACAGGACGAGAACCAAATGAATTAACAGTACGGTTCGCTGCCATATCGGCCGTTTTGAAAAAGGAATACTCTGATCGAATGGATCAAAGGCGAGACCAATTCCTCCAAAAATAAGCGCCGTTCCCCAGTTGCCCAGCATAAGAAATATAAGGGTAGCTAATAGAAATATGGGGTAAATGTATTTGTTGGGTAACTGTCTTGCTTTAATCATTTTCTTTTCCATTGTATGTTATTTTATTTTCTTATTCTGCTGATTTCAACGCATCGATATTTGCCTTGAGCTGATCGGCATATTGTCCGAATGCTTTTCGGCTCATCCATTTAGCGACTTTAAGACCTACCGGCACCAGGATGGCTGCCATAATAATCATCGAGTACACCATAATTGGCTTGCTCATTACAATGTCAATCGGCTTTCCCGATCCCAGCGCTCCGCCCACCATAAAACCTCCGGCGGCCGCTACGGGATAAACAAACATGCCAAGCTTTTGCTGCATGCTGTCCCAACCCGTTATGGCTGTATAATGCCGCTCCATCTCTTCGAGTAAAGAGTTATTAAGGTTATGGTGCCGCATATCGCGGTACATGATGAGTGCACGCGTCACTGCCCAAACAGTAAACAGAAACACGATGCCAATCGAAACCAGCACCTGCCATACCGGGAACCTGAACATGAGAACCACGTAAGCCAACGCAATGACTATTCCAAAGATGGCGTTCAGCCGGAGGTTGCGTTTTATCCGCTCAATTGGATCAATTGACGGACGTGAAGGAACACCTTTTCCAATCAGGGCGGCCAGGTCTGCATCTCCCCCGTTCAAGTCCTTCCATTGTTCACCCAGGTTCATAGTTCACGTTTTAAAAAGTCTGCTAATAGTTGTTTGATCCGATGGAGCTTTACAGCAACATGGTTATTGCTGATGCCGATCATCGCAGCAATTTCGCCATTGTCGTACCCGTCAAGATGCATCGAAATGATAGCACGATCCGTCTCTGCCAGTTGCCGGATGGCAATACGCAATCCGGCAGCATCTCTTTCGACTGCATCAGCCGGCAGCTGTTCAGCAAATTCATCGATCGAGGCCTTGTATTCAACACGGGAGATTTTACGCTTTTGCGTGAGGATCGTATTCAATGAAACCCGGTAGAGCCAGCTGGAAAATTTAGCCTCCCGTCTGAATCCTTCGTATCCCTTCCATGCCTGTAACAAAATCTCCTGGTAGAGATCTTTCTTCTCTTCACCTGTAGCCGCATAGAGGGATACGAGCTTGTAGATGATTCCCTGGTTTTGGCGAACCTGTTCTAAAAATTCCTTTTCACTCACTATTGCAGATTTTCTTCGGTTACATGGTATCCTAGTGCCCGTAGTTGCTGTACCAATCCATCCTCCCCGGCCAGGTGTAATGCACCGACGGCAATAAAGTTTGACCCGCTATGCAGTATCGCTGGGAGTTGTTTCATCCAGGCTATATTTCTTTTCTTAACCAGGAAATCGAGTTCACCGGAAACCTGTATCGACGCCTGGTAAAGCGTGGCCATCTTCTCCAGGTCATTGCTAAAATAGGTTCGCAACAATTCATTGCCCAGTCTAGCCCCCGCGTCCTGGTTACGAATAGATTCTTTCAGCATGGCAGCCTGCTGCGCTGGCTGAAGTGTGTTAAACAGCAGGTCCATTTGTTGCTCCATTGTCTCCAATCCTATCACCCGTTGCTGCCTGGCCTTTTTCTCAATGGCAAAATACACATCAAGGGGCAGACCTGTATACTTTGACAAAAACGCTGCATTATCTTTCATGAGTTGCACAACCGACATCGTGAGCATTACCACCATCGGCTTCATTTGGCGAAACGCGTCGATACCCTGCCCAATCGAAACCTTCAATGCGAGGTCCAGGCTATCGGCAAAAGCTTTGTCGAAGTAGTCGGTTAACAGGCTCCCGTTGAGCACCGCCTTTGCATTGGCAGCAGGCAAGGCGCTTGAGTCCATCACTACTTCTACCACTACACTGCCTGCCCGTCTGAAAGACGCCTGAACTTTCGGAACTTCATTAAGATAGGAATCTTTTAGAAGGTGATAAGTACCAAATAACCAGGAAGTATCTTTCAACCCATTTCCTGAGATAGAATAAAATACACCCGGTTTTCCCTGTGCATTCACTGCTGAATTATCGCCGGCAAAGACCAGGAACAGCAGGATAAATATTTGTTTAAAAATTCCACTCCTCATACAAAATTGTTTTTAACAGTTTTTGATTCGCCCGGGCCGTACAAACAATAAGTGGATGATGGCAGCCAATAATTACGGCGGCACAAAAAATATTTAGTCAAGCCAGGAGCGCCTGGACATCAGGCAAAAAATAAATGCCCCTGCCGGAAAATGTCGATTGCGGTAAATCCCTCTTTTCGGAATGATGAATATTCAATTTCCCGGGCAAGCATTCTCATTTTTAAAAAAGAGATTGTACATTTGTCACATGAACACTTTTATTAGTTATACTACTCAGCAGCAACAACCCGCTAACGGGCTGCATAGTTGCATGTGTATAACCGATTAATTAATACACCATCGCATTCAAACAGCCCGTTCAGCAATGGACGGGTTTTTTATTGCGCTTTTGACAAATGCAAACATTGTAAAGATGCTTTACGGTCGTTTTTCGAAATGTAAAGTGTTGCCAACACTGTCATGCATATACTTTCCTCTCGTCTAATGGCAGGACGGCAGATTTTGGCTCTGCAAATTGTGGTTCGAGTCCACGGGGGAAAGCAATGTGAGTTCTAGGTTCTAAGTTTTAAGTGCTGCGGGTGCTGGTGCCTGCGCCGATGTTTGCTGCGAAAATCTGTAAAAGGATTGATGGCCAGCCGACCAGTTCTTGTAGTGATTCGGCAATGAACAACGACTAAGCATTACGAATAGTAATGCGCTTTAAACATTAGCAAGTATCGTTCAAACAGTAACTACAGGAGGTTAACTAATCCAGGGGTACGAATTTTTTAAAAGCAATACAGTAATTGGTAGCTGTGCCAGACTGTAAATCTGGTGCTTTCGGGCGATGCAGGTTCGATTCCTGCTGCTCCCACCATGGAGGACAGGCTGATGTTGGTTGGCAGCACCTGTTTGCTAAACCGGACCGTGTCACAGCGGCGAAGGTTCGATTCCTTTGTCCTCCGTAAGAAAAACCCGGACGGCAAGATGCATTCATACTAATAGCGAAGCATTCGGTACACACCTTCCCAAAAACATCATGGCCCCAGCTTTCGCTGAGGCCACAATTATATAAGTGCGTCTGCACTAAGAGGAACAAAGATTAATACCCTGGATTCTGCATTGCCTGCTTTTGTGCCGACGTTAATGCCTGTCCGTTTGCCTGGATACCGTCGAGGAAAGTTTGAGGTATTGGCCGAAGTACATGGTAAGGTTTGATGTTCGGTCCGCCTTCAGGATTGAACACCTGCACACGCTTAACAAGGGTTTGCGTGCGTGCCAAATCTTCCCAGCGTTTGAATTCACCTGCCATTTCGCGTGAACGTTCATTCAATATGAAAGCGAGCATGCGGTCATACGTACTGGAAAGCCCCAATTGGCTGATGATGTACTCATCCTGCGCCGGCAGTGCAGCAATATTGGTTACAGCAAGCGGAGCAGCAGCAGCGGTCGTAGCGGGAATATTATTTGACTCGTAATAGGAATTACCGGGATAGAAAGACGCAACAACACCCGGTGATTGCAATGAGGCAGACTGGAGCGTATTGCCGCCATCATTGTAGGCCGCACGGTTTTCACCCGACGCGTATTGTGCGCGGGTTCGAACTGCATTGATATAGGGCAGCGCATCTGCAAAAGTACCGGTTCCCAATTGAGCGAGCCTGATCTTGGCTTCAGCAGCAATCAGGTAGGTTTCAGCAGAACGCGCAAGGATGAAGTCGCGGTGACCCACCACATCATTCAATGAGTTCCGTGATCCATCCATGTGTTTGCTCAATGAAGGGAAGCTTTGTCCGGCCGTTGTTAAATCGGTATTCAATGCGCCGTCTGTTGTACGCCCGTTTGGATAAGCAACATAGGTGGTAGGAATAGCGCGTCCGGTACCGTTTACATCCAGTACAAGGTTGGTACCCGATGTACCCTTGCTGATTTTTGACAGGGGAAAACGTGTATCGCCCGGCTGGTTAATCACAAACATAATACCCAGGTCGCCTTTCACATTCGGTGCAACCGGTGACGCTCCGTTCAAAGCGCTCTTGGTGCGGAATGATTTCCAGAAGCGGGAGTCATTCACCATATCAAACAAACGATAGTCGTAATAGGTGGTAGCCAAACGGCTGAATGGACGGTCACCAGTGAGGTCACGCGCCATTTGATCCTGGATATCGTAGCGAGATACAAAATACAAGTGCTGGGTTGGACCGTTGCCCAGGTTAGTGTTTACATCATTCGTAAACTGGGCGGACAAAATCAACTCGGGCAATTGCTCATTCGCTGAGTTGATACCTGTGAAATTCCAGAGCGCGCCGAAGTTGGCTGCCAGCGGATGCCGCGCAATCACCTGGTCGCAGAGTGTAACAGCGGCTGCTAAGTCTGCTGCTTTGGTATCGGCATTCCAGGAGCTGTTGATTTCACTTGCACGCGTGAGGTAAGCTTTGGCCAGGTAATGGTTCGCTGCATCTTGAGTTATCTTAGCTGGCGATCCGCTTACCGGAAGCAATTTAGCTGCGTTCTGAAAATCCGAAACGATTTGCGCAAATACATCTTTGGGCGTAGCGCGTGTAAACTCCAGTTGAACCGTGCTGAGGGGTGTTAACTGCAGCGGCACACCTCCATATTGGCTAACCAATCGCAGGTAATTGTAAGCACGCATAAAATAGCCCTCCCCCAGCGCCGTGTTTTTGATCGCGGCCGACGTTGAGCTACTCTTAATACAATTATCGATCAGCAGGTTTGCATCACCGATACCCACATACAGGGCATCCCATTGCTGGTTTGGCAAAGCTATATTTCCATTGCTGCCAATAACGGTGGAACCATAGGTCGCATCGTAGTTATTCCAGGGTGAGTTAGACGGGTCACCACCGATATGGAACTCGTCGGTGCCATAGTTGGTGGCACAATAGATCCACTCACCATTCAACGGTGCGTTGAACACCTGGTAATAGGTACCAACCGAGAGTTGCTGGATGCCCGCGTCTGTTTTATAGAAATCGGTGCTTCGTGCTGTCGTAAGCGTTTCTTTAAGAAAGTCTTTTTTACAGGAGCTGGTGGCTACCAGGGCAGCTGCAAGAATTGCCATCTTATTAAACGATATATATTTTTTCATATAATTCAAGATTGCTTTTATTAAAATGATGCATTGATACCAACTACAATACCGCGGTTCCAGGTTGGACCAACAACGTCCATATCAAGGAATTTGATCTGCGAGAACAACATGCCGGGATTCGACATCTGTACGTAGGCTTTCAGGTTAGAGATGCCTGATTTACCCAGCAGTTTCTCACCCAGGGTGTAGCCAAGTGAAATATTGCGGACTTTAATAAAAGAAGCTTTTTTAGGCCCGAGTGCAGCAAAATAGGGATCCTGCGCCGCATTACCCGCATTGAAAATTGGCTTTTGGTACTCAGAGTACTGATTATTTTCAGTGTAGTAATTTACTTCCCTGGTAACACTGCGGCCTGCCATACCCTCACCGCCGGTGTTATAGTAGTAATTCAGGCGACCATATACAAATACAGACAGTTCCCAGTTTTTGAAGTTCACTGTGTTGGTCATACCAACCACCCAGCGTGGGCGGGTCCATCCAAGGATTTTACGGTCGTTGTTCGCGTCAATCTTACCATCGCCATTCAGGTCCTGCACACGCACATTACCTGCAGAGAAGGAATTGGAAGTGTATGATTTGAAGGCAACTGAATCACTTTTATGCCAGAGACCCAATTGCTGGTAACCATATATCACTCCGATGGGTTGATCGATAAACCAGTTATTGTTGATGTCGTTTTGTTTACCGTTCGACAGCGTTACGATGTGTTCCTTTTGGTAAGAGGCATTCACAGTTGTAGACCATTGCAGGTTTTTCTGGCGGATGTTCATCGTGGTCAGGTTGATGTCGATACCACTGTTGGCTGTTTTACCGATATTGGCAAACGTAGTTGTGAAACCGGTTACAGTGGGGATTGAGCGCTGCATCAACAGGTCAGATGTTTGGGAAGTATACACATCCACACTACCCATCACCCGGCGGTTTAATACCGAGAAGTCGAGACCTACGTTATATTGCAAAGTTTTCTCCCATCCTAATTCCTGGTTGGCCAGTACTGAGTTGGGTATAGATCCGGCCGTATTCGTTCCAATGAAAGGATAGAACAGCGCGGTCACCGCACCTTGTGTTGCATACGGTGCAATCGCTGAGTTACCGGTAACACCCGCACCCACACGAAGTTTCAAATCATCCAGCCAGCCCGCATGCACAAATTTCTCGCGGTTGATTCTCCAGGCCAATGCAGCAGAGGGGAACAAAGAGTATTTATGTCCTTCTGCAAGCATCGAAGCTCCGTCCTGCCGGGCAGATACGGTAAGAATGTATTTGTCTTTGAAGCTATAGTTCAAACGCGCCATGTACGACAGCAACTGCTGTTGTATGATATTGGAGCTGCTGCTGAGTGCACCTGTAACGGTACCGCTGGTCAGCGCATTCCACAATTGTGAAGGTAGAGGAACCCCGTTACCGCTGATAGAGCTGGTCTCCTGTGTGTAAGATGTTTGGCTAGCCAGTAAAGTCACGCCAATCGCATGCTCGCCGATGGTTCTATCATAATACAGCAGGTGATCCAGTGTGTAAGAGAATGTCTTGTTGTTCGCAAGTGAAGCGAAATTGGTGCTACCGCCATTCGCTACAGAATTAGCATCGATGTATACACCATCGCGGTAATAAGAAAGGTCCGGACCGAAGTTCAGGCGATAACGAACGCCTTTCAACGCAGGTATCAGGCTCCCGAAATTCACCTGTGTATACAAGCTACCGAAAGCACGCAACGTTACGCGCTGGTCGCGGTTGTATTTCCATTCGTCTACCACACTCTTGAATGAGTTGTCGCCACCGGGGAATAAAACACGGTTGCCGGCAGAATCATACGGTAATGCATAAGGGAACAAAGAACGCGCTGATTCGTACAAGCCACCCGCTGGCGTACCAATGGTGGCTACGTTCACGGTTGACTGACCGAATTCCTGGGTACCGTACGTAACGCTCAGGTTATTGCCAAATGAAAGCCATTTGGTCGCAGCGATGTCAACATTTACTTTTCCGGAATACCTCCTGAAAGACTGACCCTTGATGGTTCCGGTATTGTTCAGATATCCGAATGAACCATAGGCCTTCACCTTATCGGTACCGCCGCTTACACTGATAGTATTATCTGAAGTAACACTTTGTTGCTTCACCAGGCCTCTCCAGTCGGTGGTCGCAACCTTTGAACCATCCCAGGTGCCGGATGCCCAGCCCTTGGCAATATTTGACCAGGCGGTGGGATCAGCAGTAGCCGCAAAAAGCGTTCTGTCGTTGGCTATAGTAGGCTGATCTCCTCTTGGGTTGATGCTTACACCGGTATTGTTATTCAAGCCGGCGTAGTAGTAAGACCATCTTTTGAACGTGATATAATCAGCTGCACTGAACATTTTCATGTTATCCTGCAGGTTTTCAAAAGTCATTGAGCTGTTCAGGTTCAGGGTTACTTTCCCGGCTTTACCTTGTTTGGTGGTAATAATGATAACACCGTTCGCACCGCGCGAACCGTAGATAGCCGTCGCAGAAGCATCTTTCAACACATCGATGGACTCAATATCCATGGGGTTGATGTTATCGATACCGCCAGTAGTCAGCGGAATTCCATCTACCACGAACAAGGGTGAGTTGGAAGCGGTGAGTGAACGTACACCGCGGATATTGATGCTTCCGATAGTACCCGGACGTTCGTTGGAAGAAATGTCCACACCAGCTACTTTACCCTGCATGGCCTGCAGTGCATTCGCAACGGGGCGGGATTTGATTTCGTTCTGGCCAATACCAGCAACCGCACCGGTTACATCTTTTTTCTTAACAGTGTTATAACCGATTACCACTACTTCATCCATTCCCGTGGCTTGTGTTGCCATTGTAATTTTAAGGGAACCTGAATTTTCGTTTACTTCTACTTCCCGGGAGGCATAGCCTGCGTAGGTAATTACCAGGACAGCAGATTTTGTTTTTACGTCGATGCTGAACTTACCGTTCACATCGGTTACGGCTCTGGTGGTTGTTCTTTTAACTTCCACTGTGGCACCCGGCAGGGGTTCTCCTTTGTCGTTCGATACGACACCCTCTACACGGCCTGGTAAGCCCTGCGCCAACAAGTCCCTCCCGGGCCCTATCAGCAACAGCAATCCAAGGACAAGCAAATGCTTAAAAATGCGAAATTTTGTTTTCATCTGACAAGCAGTTTAGTAAATAGAAATATAGCAGAAATACGACTCCTTACATTGATGGTTAGATCATGGTTTTAGGTTGCGAGGAGCAGTAAGGTAAAGACGGGATAATTATACGGGTGTATAAACGGTGTGCAGGAAGATGGCAAGTGCAAATCCGTTCTTTTATACAAAAAGACGTTTCGCTTCATTGGTTAGTTTTTGGTATGGCTGAGCAATTCTTGATTCGAAGTTATATATAAACAACAGAATACTATCCTGTTCTATCATGGCTATCCGAATGCACGTTTATCAAACTAACGCTAACGCTTAAACTTTTTGTGCATTCACCCGGCGACCTCATCCTGGTATTCCGAAAAGCGGTTTCATCAGCTGAGAAAATTACTTGTCGTACTAACAGTTAAAATCGCCTGAAGCCAGACCTGTCGTGAACTTCACGCTTCAAGTCTAGTCAATATATATTTCTCCAATAGCTGTTCTCCTCATTTTATTTACGCAATCGTTCCCGGCATACCCAATCAATAGGATGTTCTTTACTGAATTTTCACCACAGGGTTGTCAATCCCGGTCCATTCAAACCACTGCAGTCTTTATTGGTTGCCAGCTTGCTGAAGAATACGGTGCTTATCCAACAGACAAACACACAGGTTTTTTAGCTGCAAATAATCAAAGGGCTATCATTTGTGCAATCGATTACAGAAACCGTCTTTTTAACTCGGCTGACCTGGCATGTAGTCCTTTCCGAAAACCCGTAGGGCGTCTTTCGATCGATAACCAGTCACCCATAAAAACAATGCGCCAACACAGCCATTGAAAACAAGTGTCTGACCCATGTTCAACACTAGTTTTCAACAATAACCAGGGCGTAATCCAAATGGATTATTGCGGCGGCCTTCATGTGCTGATACTTTTAGCCTACCAAAGAATCCTTTTCCGGAAAATTCCCCCTGTTCCAATCCTCTTCTAAACCAGCTTCCAGTTTCCTGCTATCACTACATCTAAGCCAAACTGCTTTTCATGAAATACAGTTCTATCCGACCAGTAGTCTGCTCACTGCTCCTGTTAGTGCTCAGTGCCCATGCGTATACGCAACAGGTTTATCACATTCAATCGAAAGGTCGCAGCTGGTCGTTGAAGCGTCCGGCACCATCGCTCAACCAACGCAATTCAATGCGTACGGCGGGCGATTGCAGCACAGCCACCATTACCCTTACACGGCAGAGTGAAATAGATAGCTTTCCCATCACCCACCCCGATTGCACGGTTATACAGGATCTACATATCGATGGCAAAGATGCCAGTCCTGCCATCACGCGCCTCGATTCATTAAAGTATATCACTGAAGTAAGCTTTCTGCAGATTTCAAATACATCCGTTCCGGCGCTGAACGGACTGAGTGGATTAAACAAAGTATCGTTTCTCCTCTGGCTGGACCACAACGGTCTTATCAGCAATGTAAAGCCACCGAATATTCAATACCTGAATGGATTGATCCTCGACAGCATGCCGGCGGTTACAGGATTCCCCGGTTTTCTAAATGGTCTTTTGAAAAGGCGCATCGACTATCTATGGGTTTTTAATGATACACATATTACCGATTTCAGCGACCTGCAGGGTATTGACTCCGTCAACCATATTGGCTGCTGGAGCCTTCCCAATTTTACCAGCTTTAATGGATTGAGCAATTTGCGGTATTGTGAGGGTATCGATATTTGGGGCAATACCCAGCTCACCGATGTAAGCGAATTCAGCCAGATAACGCGATTGCCATTTGGTGGACTGAACATTGGGTATAACTTTCAGCTAAACTCCTGGAACGGTTTACAAAACATCAGTTATATGGCTGGTGTACTCAGTATTTCAGGAACCAGCTTCAACTCGCTTTCGGCTACAGGGCTTAACCCAAACCTTGTCATCGATAACATACTCAATCCCGCCACCGATGTCGTCACCATCCAGGACAACAACAATATGTCCGTCTGCGGGTGGCCGCCGCTTTGTAACTACCTGCAGGCCGGAAAACCTGCAGTCATCCAGAACAATGCGCCAGGTTGTAATAACCTGGCTGATGCACTACAAAGCTGCAGCGTGCTCCCCACCTGTGCCACCGTAACAACAAAAACCTGGACAGGCGCTGTAAGCCAGGATTGGGAGGATGCGAATAACTGGGAAGAAAATGCAGTACCCGGCAGTTGTGATTCGGTTATCGTTGCCAATACACTAAACCAACCTGCGCTCAACAATGACGTCAGCATCCACGCCCTGAGCGTAACGTTTGGGAATATCTCTTTGAACGGGCATAACCTTACCATCAATGGCGATCTGCGGCTTTCCAATGCATACATCATCAGCAGCGGGTGCGACTGCGAAATATTTAAAGTCAACAATGCCCGTTCGGTTTTTATAGACAACAGTCAGCTGGATATGCAACAGGTAATGTTGCTGAATATCCAGGATAGTCTTGTGCTCACCAACAATACATTCGACCGGGACGTGGTGATCAGCGATGGTGGCAGCCGCAGCTACCTCAAATCAGGCAACAATCATTATGGCAGCCTCTCGCTGACCAGCAATACGACAAACATCAATGAGTTTTCCGAACTGGCATCCGATAACGACGATTGGGTAAACGGCGATTTTACCCTGAACATTCCCGCTAGTCATCCTGCCAGCCAATTCCTGGTTGGCAATGGCGGACAATTCCATATCGGCGGCAATATGGTCATCAACAACAATATGCCCAATCACCTTGTATTATCGTCGATCGATTTCATCAGTGGTGGAA
Organism: Bacteroidota bacterium; assembly: GCA_028876035.1. Taxonomy (GTDB): domain Bacteria; phylum Bacteroidota; class Bacteroidia; order Chitinophagales; family Chitinophagaceae; genus JACMLD01. Next base: position 5,836 of record JAGWTK010000033.1, on the reverse strand, counting down.
ACAACGAAGTGCATGTTACCCAATCGGGCAGTGAGCCAATCGCCATTGCATCCTTATCAACAAGTAAATTCTCCAACTTCCCCAATCCGTTTGCCAGCATCATCCTCGACCAGGATGTACATGTTATTAATACAATAGCGCTTGGATTGGGAATGATCAAGACTAGTCCGTCCACACTGCTGGTATTGGATCCAACTGCCAATTTCAGTTCCTGGTCTTCGGCGAGCTGGATATGGGGACCCGTTAAGAAGATTGGAATGAACTCAGGCACGCAAATCTTCCCCGTTGGCGATAGCAGCTGGCGCGGCGAAACCTATCTCAGTAACCTGGGCACCGCTCAGCCATCCACCGGTTTTACGGTGCAGTACTTCCATAAAAATCCTGCCACCGCAGGCTTCGATACTACGCAACATGATCCATCATTGAAAGTGATCTCCGGCAATGAATACTGGAAATTCCAGCAGGATGGCAATGGCGGTAATTTCAAAGTAGTGCTGCGCTATGATTCTTTAACCAGCCAGCTCACCAACAGTCCGAACAACCTGCGTGTGGCAAGATGGAATGGCAGCAAATGGAAAGACAACGGCGTTGCACAGATCGGCAACAACGGCTGGTCGTTGGTAACACCGGATTCTTCCTCTACAAACCTGGGCATATACACTTTAGGCTATACGGTCGGACTCAGACCTGTTGTCACATTGACCAGTGTTGATACAGCCGCCTGTCCAGGTTCCTTAGTAAAGGTAAAATGGACAGCAGATACAACGATGTTTACCGGCAACCAATGGAGCGTTTACTTATCTGATTCTGCCGGTAACTTCCAGCCCAATGGTGGCTTTTTTCTCGGCCGTCAGCTTTCGCGCCGATCAGATTCACTGCAGGTAGCTATTCCTTACGGACTACCCGGCAGCATGAATTATCGTATACGGGTAATCGGCACCCAACCGGCAGATACCAGCATCAACAGTTTACCTGTCCACATAAAACCCGTGCCCATTGCTGTACTAAATGTGGTGGGTCCCACGCAGGTTTGCGCACTTACGCCTTTGAAATATTACCTCGCTAAAAAGGATTCAAATGCGGTTTCTTATAATTGGCAGGTAGCTGGCGGAACCTTTGTTCAAAACAATGACACGATCATCGTCACCTGGAACAACCCTCCCTTCCTGGGTGCCAATGGCGCCATCAATGTTCAGGCGGTGAACAGTTGCGGAAGCGGAACCACCGTGGGAAAAACGGTAACGGTAGCATTTGCGCCCCCGGCCGCTCCGCCGGTAATAATCAATATTGGCCGGCGCTTACAAATTCCAGCGCCGCCGGCCGGACAGAATTTAACCATCAACTGGTTCAGGAACGGATCTTTGATCAGCGGTGAAAACGGAACAAGCTATTACGCTGCACAAAGCGGCACTTATACAGCTGTGTATCTGTCAACTTGCGCAACCGGTCCTGTTTCCAACAGCATCAGTTTTTCCGCTAACGCCGTGGCACAAACGATCAATTTCCCGCCCATCAGCAACCATTTTTATGCCGATGCACCCTTTGCTTTGAATGCCAGCAGCAGTTCCGGGCTACCCGTTGTATATACGATTTTAAGCGGACCCGGCACCATCCCGGCAAATATTTACAATATCAATGGTACGGGAACCGTGGTCATCCAGGCCTCGCAGCCAGGCGACAATACCTACGACACGGCTGCTCCGGTGGTACAGAGTTTTGTAGTAGACCCCACTGTGCAGGTACTCAACTTTACGCCGTTGCCAGATGTGAACTATGGCACGGAACCAATTACCTTATCAGCCACTTCAGTATCCAATCTGCCGATAACTTATACATTGGTGTCGGGTCCGGCCAACCTTAATGGCAATACCCTTACCGTCACCGGACTTGGCACCGTTACCGTACGCGCCTCCCAGGCAGGCGATGCGAATTACCAGGCCGCCACCCCGGTGACGCAGAGCTTCTGTGTGAAAGCGGCTTCATTGGATCCGATCAACGGACCTGCAGCGATTTGTCCGACTATTCCCGTGTCCTATGCTGTCAACAGTATTCCGGGTGCAACCTATACCTGGCGCATTGTTGGCGGCAATACCCTGGCTTCCACCAGCAACACGGCTGTCGTTACCTGGCCTTCGCCTGGCAACTATACTTTAATAGTAAGTGCCAGCGGCGGATGCGGCGCAGCCAGCGTGAACGATACCCTGCGTGTAACCGCACTCAGTTCCGTTGCACCGGATTCCGTACACGGCATGCTGCCTGCCAATGGATCTTCAAACCTGCAACTGCCATTGAACCTTTCGTGGATCCCCGCGAATCCATCGCTTTTCTACACCTATGATTTGTACTTGTGGAAAGCCGGCGATGCACAGCCATCTACCCCTTATGCCAGCAATATCAACGCTGTGAATTATGTAATCCCGCTCAATGCCGGACTGGCCTATAACACCAACTACAAGTGGATGATTGTTGCGCACAATGGTTCCTGCACGCAAATCAGCACTGGTCCGGTGCAACAATTCAGCCTCATACCCCTGCCCGATCTAGAAGCGTACAATGTGCAGGCGCCTTCCAGTGTATTCAGCGGTCAGCAAATGACAGTGACCTGGAATGTAAAAAACAATGGACCGGGCAATACATTGACCAATCAATCCTGGACAGACGCAGTATTTGTGTCCAAAGACTCCGTGCTCAACCTGTTCAATGTAGGCACGCAGCTCGAATTCCCGGTGGTTCCGCTGCTGGCCGCTACCGTAGCCAACCCGAGCAGTCTCACTAACGGACAAGCGTACACGAACACGGCCAGCTTCTCTATCCCTGTGAGCTACAGCGGACCACTGTATGTACATGTTGTTACCAATTACAATCCCTCGGCTGCGAACCCGCTGGTAGAATCAGTGCTGGCGAACGATACCGCCCACGCGCTTTCCGCTACCACCGTTCTGCTCTCTCCGCAGCCCGACCTACAGGTAGACACCGTATTTACACCCGCTACGATTTTCTCAGGAAACAATATTAACCTTACCTATAAAGTGCGGAACCATGGCGCTGCCGCAGTAAACGGCAACTGGACCGATAAGATCTACATTTCAAAAGACCCGCTGTTTAATCCGGTAAATGCAACCTTGCTCACACTGGCGAATGCAGCGGGCACCTATTACCCGGCATTAGACGCTGTTGTTAACAACAATGGCAGCCTGCTTCCGGACAGCTCCTATACTGTGACCCGCCAGATAGTAGTGCCGAATTTTATCTATGGTAATTATTTCGTGTACGTCGTTACCAATACAACCAACTCTATTTACGAAGGTGCCAATAACAGTAACAATGTTAACCATGGCCAGGTGATGCAGGTATTCTTAACGGCGACGCCCAAAATTGTACCTGTGAATGTTGTGGTTCCGTCAACAGTATCGGCCACGCAGACCATTGCGCTGAGCTGGACCGACAACAACCAGGGTGCAAACGATAACTATGAAAAAAACAAAGGCCATTATGCCGTGCCCGGCTTTAATTGCAGCGTCAACGGCAGCCTCCAGGACAGCCTTGGTTTTGGTGCGAGCTATTGGGTAGACAAAATTTATATCAGCACTGATTCAACCGGCTTCAATCCGGCGACTGCGACCTGGATCGGTGATTATGTACATGGTGCAATGAATAGTGGCGCCCAGGTGCCGGATGCATTACGCTCCTGTACCGGTATACAGGGGAATTTGAATACAAGCCCTGTATTGTCACCGAATGCATCGTTTGCCGGCAATGTCAACTACACAGTCCCGGATAACCTTCCGCAAGGCACTTATTACGTGTATGTATATGCGAACGCAACCAAATCAGTATTTGAATTTCCTGGCCAGGCACAGGTGACCCGCAGTAACAAGTTCACAGTAAGCTGGCCGGATCTAACAGTAACCGCAGTATCAGCACCCGCTGCCGGTGCGAGCGGCCAACCCATTACCATCGGCTATTCCGTCCTCAATACGGGTGCAGGCGCGGTGTACAATCGTGCGCGGAAAGACTATGTATACCTGGGCAATAACAATAATTTTGATGCCTCTGCGCAATTGATCGATTCAGTACTGTACCCGGCTGCATCAGTACCTGTTGGTATTGCGCAAAGCCTGCAGAAACAGGTACAGTTACCCAATGGCATTTCCGGCAACAAGTTCCTGTATGTACGGACGAACGGCGATAGTTCATTCCGCGAAATCAGTTTTGCGAATAATACTAATGCAACTGGCTCAGCAATTAATATTACCGCTACGCCCGCACCGAACTTGCTGGTATCTGTCATTTCACTCAATGGCCCCGTTTATTCATCAGTAGGATTCCCCTTCAAGTATACTATCTACAACTTCGGAGCCGGACTAGCCAGCGGAAACTGGCAGGACAGCGTCTTTGTTTCGTGCAGCAATAGCTTTGATCCTGCCACCGCCTATTTCCTGGTAGCACGCGATCAGCAACAATATGTGCCTTCTTCGGGAACGTACACTGATTCATTCCGGCTGCTGGTACCGCAAACCTACCTGATGAACAAACTGAATTGTACAGCAGGCGATACGGTTCAACTCTATTTCTTTGTTAAGCCAAATGCTAACGGTGGCATCTATGCGCCGCCGAATAACAATCCGCTGGTATGGGGACAGGTAGTTTTCATCAACAGCAGTGTTGATCATATTGTAACCGCCGTAAACAGCGCAGACTCTGCTTTCGTAGGAAGAAACCTGAAAGTAACCTGGTCTGTGAAAAATAAAGGACTTAATCCAGCCGATGATTCCTACCGGGCATGGACAGATGGTGTTTGGTTGTCGCCGGATTCGGTGTACAATGGCAATGCTTATTTCCTGGGCAGCAAAGGTGAAAACCGCCCGTTGAATGCAGGGCAATCCTATGCCGATTCCGCGCAGTTCCAGGTAGGCAATATCCCGGCAGGCAGTTATTACCTGCTGGCCCAAACCAATGTCATCAACCAGATTGCTGCCGAACGAAACCTTGCTAATAACGGAAATATTCGCAGGGATGGCTCCAATCAGCCATTGAAAGTGTACGTGGCTAACCCGCCGCAGCCCGACCTGGCGGATACCATTTTATCCGTACCGTCAGCTGTGGCGGCCGGTCAGCCATTCACGGTGGTATACAAGGTAACCAATAAAGGCACCGGGCCAACTGCCAGCAACCAGTGGAACGATGTTGCCTGGCTCTCGAACAGTTTGCAACAGGGAACAATCCTGTCAGGAAACAACCAGAGCAGGTTGCTGCAACCGGGACAATCGTATACAGATTCAATGATGATTGCCCTGCCGCTGAACTATACTGCAGGCAACTACCTGCTGGGCACAGGCGCCAATAATTACCGTTCGTTGTTCGAATTGAACTTTGATAACAACAATGCGTACCAGTTTATCACCGTGTACACAGCAGCGCCGGTAGATCTCTCCGTAACATCCATCAATGCACCCGACACCCTGCTGTTAGGCGGAACGGCCAATATCAGTTACAGCCTTTTCAACAGCAGCAACTATACTGCATCCGGTTTAGAAACAGACGGCGTTTACCTTTCGGCAGACAGCGCTGCCAGCACCACCGACCAATTGATGGGCAGCCGCCAAAACCGGCTAAATATCCTTCCGGTCAACAGCCAGGCGGTAACCCAGCAACCGACTTTTTCGGGCCTAACAGAAGGCAATTATTTCCTGAAAATAAAGGCCGATATTCTGAACAATATCCCGGAGACCAACAAAGCAAACAACACGGGACTCGCTACGAAGCGCGTATTTGTAAAAGTCAAAAACCTGGAGATAAATACGACCGCCGCGGACACGCTGACCGCCGGATATCT
>JAGWTK010000032.1 GCA_028876035.1 Bacteroidota bacterium | reverse complement strand
GACAACTGTACCGTTCGCTCCAGTGCAAGCGCGGTTAAGTTTGGCACTGCATCACACGGCGGCTTCAAAAACATCGTGGTAAAAAATATTAAAGTCTACGATACCTACCGTTCTGCGATCGCACTGGAAGCGGTAGACGGAGGCATACTCGAGGACATTACAGTGCGCGATATCGACGCGCGCAATACGGGCAATGCAATATTTATCCGGCTGGGGCATCGTAACAAAGACAGTGTTTACAGCATCGTACGCAATATTCACATCAGTAATGTAAAAGCGGTTATCCCTGCCGGTAAGCCCGATGCCGGCTATCCAATGGAAGGCCCTTTGTCGCGATTCCCCCACAATGTGTTCCCTGCATCCATCGCCGGGTTACCTGGTCATCCAGTTGAGAACGTGCAGCTCGACAGCATCGATATTCGGTATGAAGCGGGCGCCAGTAAGGACTCAGCGTACATGCCCGTTGACTCGCTGGCAGCTGTACCCGAACGTGCGTCGGACTACCCGGAATTTTCCATGTTCGGAGAATTGCCGGCCTGGGGCTGGTTTCTGCGACACGCAACGGGCATCCGGTTCACCCATTGTTCTGTGACAGCAGTAAAACCCGATTACCGCGCAGCGATAGCAGCCGATTATGTGAAAGGACTTGAATTGAAAGGGATGCAGGTTAAGGCGGTGAACCGGCAACAGCAACTCATCCTTCGAAACGTAACAAAACCAATGTTACAAGGTGTTTCCGGCATTGCCACAAAAAAGCTGCGATAAATATGGCGGGCCGTTTGTACTGGGATGGTTAAAACAAAACGATGATCATTAATCTTCATGACGCAATTGTATACGACGATGTGAATGCAGCCTTTAGTTCCGAATTTCCGGGATTGCGACTCGTTTTCTTTTCCGAACCACTACCACCCGGCGCCGCCAGTTCACTGGCAAACCAACTGCAGCCCGATGCGAATTTGCCCGACACAGTTAAAGAAAAGCCCGGACTGCTTCAGCTGGATGCATCCATGACGACAGCTGAGGCTGAGCAGTTGTTTCGTGAAAGCGCTGGTTTGTTCGTGCAGGTTTGCAGGAAGAACGGGAACGATTGGATCGTGACCAGCAGTTCAGACAACGATACACTCGAAGAACAGAACCGAATGGGTTTACTCAGTACAGAAGAGTGGATGGATGAATCCGAAGCAGAGGATGATCGCGTATTATAATCCTTTCAGAAAATTACGCACCGCATCTGTATCATAGTTGGCGATGCCCGTGTGCAGCCTGGCCAGTTTTCCCTGCCGATCGATGATGACCGTTGTAGGCAAGGTGCCCGAATATAAACTGTCCGGCACCAGGCCCGCGACCTGGTAAACCGGCAATGCAAAACCGCGCTTTTCCATAAACGCATTTGCAGCCGGCAGGTTGGCGTCAGCATCTGCCATGATACACACAAAATTCGAATCGCGCTGCATTGATTGGTTCAGTGCATGAATAGAACCCATTTCCGCTATACAGGGTGGACACCAGGTGGCCCAGAAATTGATAAAAACTACTTTCCCCTTAAGCGCAGCTGTATGCACAACTTCGCCATGGTCGTTGGTGAATACGAGGTCAGGTAAAACCTGGTTGCTGGTCAGACGTTCAGTAGAGGCGTTGAACATGCCCGTTTTTAGTAATCCCTTTAACAAAAAAGCTTTCGCAGCGGGTACAAAAAGTACCACTGCAAAGAGACCAATCCAGATAATGTTACCGCCTTGTTTTTTTAGAAATGCAGGGAATGTCAATTTATTTTCGTTTGTCGGGTGCTGCAATATACCCGTTAAAACTGATAGGGTCGCGGTTGTTGCTCGTTACCTGGAGGTATGCGCTCCCGTTGTCATAGGCCGTTAGAACCATTTGGCGGACATCCGTCGCATTGTTAAATTTTAAGGTGATGATCCATTTGCCTTTCTTACCCTGCTGCAGCGTATGGGTGAAATCAGTGGCAGTAAACTGCAGTCCGCCATTGGTTGCCCCGGGTACAGCATTAAAGGCACGTCCGAAATAGGGGAGAAAGGAAACCACTTTATCGGGACTTACCTGCAGATCGTACTCACTTGTCAGTTGCCTGAACCGGCCCGACATCGGTGTTACGGATTGCGCTTTGAATGTGTACAGCTTTTTTTCCAGCATGCTGCCGATTGTGCCCGTTTTTTTGAAGGCATCACTGCTGTCCTGTGCATGGCCAAGCGTAATCCCCAGCAAAAGACAGGATGTCAATATACAGGCCACGCATATCAATACTTTTTTCATACAAGAATTTTTAGCAATTAAAACAACGGCCTTTTACCAAACAGTTTTTCGGCCGCCTGTATTATAGACGTAAAATTTTGCCATGAATTGAACCGTCGCTTAATTTTACCAGATGCATAACATTTTTAAAACGACGTTGTTGTCCGTTTGCTGTTTTACCGTTGGTTCATTGTTGGCACAACGCTCGGGCAACCCGATTTTCCCCGGCTGGTACGCCGACCCGGAAGCAGCAGTATTTGGTAAAACGTTCTGGGTATACCCCACGTATTCCGATAAATACGAAAAGCAGGTTTTCTTTGATGCATTTTCTTCGCCAGACCTGGTCCATTGGAAAAAACATCCGCACATACTCGACAGCAGCGCTGTAAAGTGGGCGCACAAAGCCATGTGGGCCCCCGCTATTGTGGCGAAAGATGGCCGCTACTATTTCTTTTTTGGTGCGAATGATATCCAGAGCGACCAGGAATACGGCGGCATTGGTGTGGCGGTATCCGACCAACCGGGCGGTCCGTTCAAAGATTACCTGGGCAAACCATTGGTCGATAAATTTCACAATGGTGCACAACCTATCGATCAGTTTGTGTTCCATGATCGGGATGGAAAGTATTACCTGATCTACGGAGGATGGCGGCATTGCAACATCGCAAGGCTGAAGGATGATTTCACCGGCTTTATTCCTTTTGAAGATGGAACTACATTCAAAGAAATCACACCGGGACAATACGTCGAAGGACCTTATATGTTTGTGCGCAATAACAAGTATTATTTTATGTGGTCGGAGGGAGGCTGGACCGGACCAGATTATTCAGTTGCCTATGCCATGTCGGATTCACCTTTTGGTCCGTTCACGCGCATTGGTAAAATCCTGCAGCAGGATACCGCTGTTGCCACCGGGGCCGGTCATCATTCTATTATCAGAGTGCCTGGAAAAGATGAATGGTATATCGTGTACCATCGCAGACCGCTCACAGAGAAAGACGGTAACGCAAGGGTCACCTGCATCGACCGGATGCAGTTTGATGAAAAGGGGTTTATCAGGCCCATCGTAATCACCCGCGAGGGTGTGAAGGCGGTACGTATTCGCTAAGAGAGCGACCTGTTACGACAGGGGTTGGGCCTGCGTAAACACATAGGGGTTGATAGAAAAGTATCGGTCTTTTTCTTCCGGGCGTTCAGCAAACTCCAGGTCGATAAAAGCATCGGCTTCGTTGATTTCCCAGAGATATATTTTTTTTCCGGCGGGTATTTGTTCGCACAGCTCTGGCAGCATTTCAGGTAAGAGTCCGTTCCAGCAGGCCTCCGCCAATTTTTCCTTCTCCGTAAATGAGGGCTTCGGTGCCTGTTCGGATTTATCCGACAGCTGGCTGGCAGAAAATGAAGTACCGGTGAGTAACAGCACTTCCATTTGAGTAGAATTTGTTTTCATAATTACTACGCTTTAGGTCACGCTACTTATTAGATGCTACGAAACGAAGAAAGTAACAGCGGGGCCGCAGAAAAATCTGTTAAATGAACGTGCCAAATCGAAAAGATAGTATGCCGGGGACCGTTTTTTGAACCTTCACGACAAGATCGGGCTTGAGAAACAAGTAGTTCCTTTAGATTACCACCACAAAAGCCGTAAACCGGCGATTGGTTATTTTTAGCAGATGAAACGATGCTTTTGTCATACGCGACACCTGCCCCTGATCGTATTGCTGTTTTTATTGCCCAACCGGGCAGTATTTTCCCAGCGTCAGCTGCAAACCCCTTCTTTCCAACTTCTTCCTGCTGAACAAACCAGCTTCAACAATTTTGTCGATTGTAATATGGCGTCCGTTTGGATCGGGGATACCTTTCGCATCTTTCCCGGCAAGTATGGCGAAGATCCTTTGTGGGGCGATGCACATGAACTGCGTTTTGCCAGCGGTCAATCGGTAGATGACGTGTTCGCAACGCCGGCTGACAAGTTTGTTACGCCGCTACTCCCCGTTAATGCAGCCCCGGGCGCAGTTGGCTTGCACGGTGCAGTTTGGTTTGAAGCCATGTACCAGGACAGCAGGGACAGCAGTGGCAAAACCCTCTACGCACTTTACCACAATGAAAATTATCCCTCCACACTCCCGTATGATCCATCTTCGGGTATGGGTTACCGTGATACCGACTGGCCGCAGGGTTTGAAAGGACCAGGTACCGCCACCGCTGTTTGCCGCATCGGCATTATGAAATCGGTGAATGCCGGCTATAGCTGGACCGACAAGGGAATTATTCTGCAGGACCTGCAACCACGACTCATCCTGTTGCCGCATAATACAGGGATCAATTTTGCGGGCGGGGTGGGGGATCCTTCTGCTGTTGCCAGCGATGGATATCTCTATATTTTTTATGGTGAATACGGCTATCCGGGTGTGTATGCAAAGCGGGATTATGATCCAACGCGGGAATGGAAGGGACAATGTATCAGTATTGCCAGGATTGCACTGAGCGATCTCGACAATCCTGACGGGAAAGCACAACGCTGGAATGGATTTGCGTTTGCCGCAGCTTCGGATGGTGCAGGTGTTCCCATAGCCTCCCTGCAAATTCCGAGGGAAAAGGGTGGAGGACCAGCGTCGTCACCGGCAAGCAAATACTATTGGGGACCTTCTGTTACCTGGAACACGTACCTGCATTGCTGGGTAATGCTGATGGCCAAAGCCGAAGGGCCTTCGTGGAAGGGAAATAGTATTTACATTTCTTTCAATACAAACAGGGATCTCAGCAAAGGCAACAATGCGCAACAATGGTCAGCACCCAAACTGCTGGTAAAAAAACAGGGTCACACCCTCTGGTATCCATCCCTTCAGGCGACAGGCACCAACAAAACGCTCGGCAAACGCGTTCGTTTGTTTTATAAGGACATGTACGAAGATAAAAGTCCGTACATCTGTGAGTACATGATTGACTTCTCAAAATAAAAGCCATTGATGAGATGGCTTTTATGCAAAGTTTTTACACTTAATACCGGTGGTGCCCATATCCACGGTCGCCATACCCGTAACCACGGTCGTGGTGGTGATGGTAACCCCCATAGCCGCGGTAGCCATGGTCGAACCTTTCGTAATAGCAACTGCTCAGCAGGAAACTGCAGCCGATTGCTACCAGCAATATTGTCAAACCCTTTTTCATCTTTTTGATTTTTTGTTGAAGAATGCTTGCAGGTATGACGATGAAAAAGCAAGGAAAGATGTTAAGAAACTGTTTTATCGGTTCTGTGGAGCCAGCGACCACTTACATACGTACGAGCCCTTTGTCGCGCAACATATCCAGGGTCAGCGGCTCGCCGTCCTGCTGGTTTTTCCATTGAACGAGATCGCACAAAAAACCTTTGTGATCGCCCGCTTCAAAACTGTTGCTGACCGACAAATGCAACCACGCAAGCGCGTCCTTCAGTACATAAAATCCTTTCCACTCAACCAGCAACGATCTTTTCTGCAGCCTTTCAATCTTATTCACGGAGTATCCTGACTGTTTGCCAAGCAGGGAAACCAACCGGTATTGTGAAGCAGGCAACAGCTGCAGTACAAATTCTCCCCGGCGGTTGACAAGCTCCAGGGTTTTTGTGTGATGATAGATGCCACAGACAAATTGTTTGGGCTCCATGCTGATACCGGTAACATAGGTGATAATATTCAGGTTTCGTTCTTCTCCGGAACAACTGCTGATGCTATACACGGGCAGGTTCACGCGGTTCCAGGGTCTTTTTCTTGTCATAAGCTGGCGAGGTAAATTTCAGCAGTGTCGATTAGGTTAGTTCGTTTGGCGGCCGGCATCTTGTCGAATGTTCTCACGAGCATGCCCAGCCGCGGATTACGGGTAAAAAATTCGCGGTGAACATGCATAAACCGCCAGAACAATGCGTCCCAGATGCCTGTCCATTCTGTATTGCCGGTTCGTTTTCCCTCTGCCGCATAGTCACTCATCTTCAAAATATAGTTGCTGCCGCTGATATAAGGCTTGGTGGTCATCAGTCCGCCATCCGCAAACTGGGTCATGCCGTACACATTGGGTACCATCACCCAGTCGTACGCATCAACGTACATCTCCATAAACCACCGGTACACGTCGTTGGGATCAAACTCGCACAGTAAAAAGAAATTGCCCATGATCATCAGTCGCTCGATATGATGGTTATAGCCGGTGGACCGATTTTTGCCAATCACATTGTCTACGGGTAAAATGCCGGTATCGCCTTTCCAGAACGATGCCGGTATCTTTCTCGAAAAGCCCCAGTAATTGTTCGTTCGCTGGAAAACGCCTTCCCGCTCATAAACGATCCGAATAAATTCGCGCCAGCCGGTGATTTGCCTTACAAAACCTTCTGTACTGTTCAGGGGTATCGCATATTCCTTTGCCGCATCAAGGGTACGCGCAATAATTTGCTGCGGCGAAAGTAGTCCAATGTTAAGCAGCGGGCTAATGACCGAATGATGCAGGAAATGTTGTTGCGCAGCCATCGCATCTTCATAGATCCCAAATGCGGCAAAACGATGAACGAGAAACTCATCCAGCCATTTTAAAGCCCCTGCATGGTCGCACGGATACCAGCATTGGGCGATGGCGCCATAATTGCTTCCGAAATTAGCTTTCACATATTGCTTTGCTTCGCGCGTAAAAGAAGTTTCAGCAGCGGGACTAACAACCGGTGCAATAAATGTTGCCGGAAGTTTTTGCCTGTTTTCAGCATCGTATGTCCATTGTCCGCCCAGGGGTTGTCCGCCGCTGTCCAGCAAAAGCTTGCGTCGTTTGCGTTGGTCGATGTAAAAAGCTGTTTGAAAATAACTGCGTTTGTCGCCGAAATAGGTATCGGCTTCCTCCATCGTGTTGAGAAAGTTTGGATTCGTCGTGTAATGAAGCACGATTCCTTCTTTCAGGCAGGCTTTGCTCATCCGTTTGCGCAACAGGAAATCGCCCGGTTCTGTACAGTGGAGTTCCTTGTACTGTTGCCGGGCCAGCCATGGAATCAGTTGCCGGATATCGCTGCGCGCATCAGCAGCCTCAATATAGTGTACCTTATGCCCGGCAGCTCTTAGTACAACTTCGAAGTTTCTCATACTGGCGCGGTGCAGGGCAATTTTCTGTTGATGGAAACGATATTGCGAAAAATAGAGGAACTCTTCTACCAGCAGCACTTCTCTTCCCGGCGCAATGGCCGGATGCGGCTGGTAGAGCTGGTGGGGAAACACTATGCTGATGCTGGCGGTTGACATGGGCCTTTTCAACAAAACGCAGCGACGAAAGTTTGGTTCTGCCGCAGGCGTTTTTCAGGTGCAAGCCGTGTGCGTAGATGCCGGCTTCCTGTTCAATGGATGCTTGTGTTTCGCCCACTTAAAATACCACAGTTATACATTGATTTCGGGCAACGGTCAGCATGGATCTTCCGTATGACAAATACCGGCAAGGATATTTTGATTTTCCTGAGGGAAAACTTAACTTAACAGCACCTGGTGGTTCCCATTTTGCCACTGCTAACCCGCCCCGGCTCATCCCATCCATTGAAAACAGCCTTTTAGACGAGATTGTACCGTAAACACCCTTTGTCTGCCAATGGGGCCCATTCATTATTCTGTATTTCAACAACTGCATTGTTTGCTACTGCAGCGACTGGTATTGTTGCTGGCGCTTGCCTGCTGCTGGCAAACGAGTGTACACGCGCAGGAATGTCCTCCCAATATTGATTTCGAAACCGGTGGTTTTAATGGCTGGCGCTGCTGGGTAGGCCATGTTGCTTCCGTGAGTGGTGTGAATGTCATTACATTGAATGAAGTGTCCTATGCACAGGACGACAGGCATACAATGCTCACTTCTTTTCCGGGCAATGGCAGGGACCCGTTTGGCGACTTCCCGATGAATTGTCCGAATGGCAGCGGGCATTCTATCAAGCTCGGTAACACCTCTGGCGGTAATGAAGCAGAAGGGGTGTCCTATGATTTTGTAGTGCCCAAAGACCGGGATGTTTACAGCCTTATTTACCATTATGCCGTGGTATTCCAGGATCCCAATCACCAGGAAAGTGAACAGCCGAGAATGGAAGTGGAAATTACCAATGTTACAGACAACCAGATTATCCAATGTTCATCTTTTACATTCTATCCTTATGGTTCTCCGCTGCCTGGTTTTCAGCTTTCCGCCAACCCCGGGTCAAATACACCGGTTTGGTTCAAGGACTGGTCGGCGGTGACCATCAACCTCAATGGCATGGCCGGCAAGCAAATCCGGCTTTTCTTCAAAACAGCCGACTGCACTTTTCGTCGTCACTTTGGGTATGCTTATGTAGACGTGAATTCCGAATGCAGCGGGGAATTCACCGGAGCGGCTTATTGTCCGGATGATACCGCGGTTACAGTGGAAGCACCTTATGGATATGCCGAATACAAATGGCTGGATGCATCGCTTAATAATGTAATCGGACGTGGTGCGAAACTTCGTCTTTCACCACCACCTCCGCCCGGTACCCGTATTGCAGTGGAATTGATTCCCTATGATGGGTATGGCTGTTACGATACCTTATTTGCAAAACTGGTAGACACGCTTACGGTGAACGCGCATGCCGGACCCGACAGCCGATCCTGCAACCAGGCGCCGGTGCAAATCGGAGGCCCGCCCAAGCCCGGCATCGTATACAAATGGTCGCCGGCTAAAGGTCTGTCTGATCCCAATATTTCCAATCCGCTCGCGACGCCGGCTATAACTACCACGTATATCCTGAAAGCAAGCAGCAGTGGCGGCGGATGTGTTAGTTTTGATACGGTGGTGGTAAAAGCAGAAATAGTGGATGATTCCCTGCGTGTACTGGGCAAAACGGCCTGGTGTATTACCGACCATGACAGTTCTGTATTGCTCGTGCAGCCCAATTATCATATTCAATGGTACAGGAACAATATACCGGTGTTGAGTGAGTCCGATAAAAACATCTATCCCGTTAAAGAAAGCGGAACGTATTACGCCACCATCAGCAGCCTGCAGGGCTGTTCGGTGACCACCCGGAAACAAGACATACTCATCGATCAACCACGAAAGGGACAGCACTACCCCGATAAATTCACGGTCGCGAATATGTCGCTTGATTTGTCGGCCCGTGATTTTGGAAAGCATTACCGGTGGGCGCCTGCTACTGAACTGGACAATGACACAATGATGAAGCCACATTTTAAGGGTGCGCAGGAAGCCCTTTATACCGTTGCCATCATTGCTGCCAGCGGATGCGTTACAACGGATACCCAGGCGGTGAAGATCATCAACCACATCGAAGTGTATGTTCCCAATGCCTTTACGCCCAATAAAGACGGTCAAAATGATATACTGCGTCCCTTGCTGCGCGGACTAAAGCAACTGAACTATTTTAAGGTCTTCGATCGCTGGGGTAAAGTGCTGTTTCAAACAAACAGAGAATACGAAGGTTGGGACGGACTTATTGGTGGACATATTCCATCAACCGGTACCGTGGTGTGGGTAGTGGAGGCGATTGGGGCCGACGATAAGGTGTATAAGAAGACGGGAACGACCATCATAATCAGATAATGTGCTGATGGAACGTGTAAATGTGCAAATATGTAAATGTGCAAATGGGGAAATAAATTTAGTAATTGATTTTTTGATTGCTGGATTTTTTGATTTTTAGATGTACACCAACATCAATCGACAAGGATTGGCTAAGTATTACCGACTAAAGGCGCGGTCGCTGAAAATTACAATGGAAGAATCCTGCGGAATCGCAGCGACTTCAAATGTCAGCACCAAGAACCAAGAACCAAGAACACACACTACGAAGTACAGGCCAGCAAACGAGATCGATCGACTACCGACTAATGCCTTGTTCGCTGTATATTACAATACAAGGATCCTGTACAATTGCAGCCGCTTCGAATGGCAGCACCAAGAACCATGAACCAAAAATCCTGAACACACGCTACGAAGTACAGGTCACCAATTGACATGGATAGACTAAGGACTATCGACTAATGCCTTGTTCGCTGGATGTTACAATGGAAGGATCCTGCGGAATGGCAGCGGCTTCAGATAGCAGCACTAAGAACAATGAACCAAAAACCTTGAACCCACGCTACGAAGTACAGGTCGCCAACCGAGACAGAATGACTAAAGACTAGGGACTACCGACTAGGGACTACCGACTAAGAACTACCGACTAAGAACTACGCCTCCCTCGACGGATCAAAATTCTGCAGCTCCGCCGCTACCGCACTCAGGAAGGTCGCGCCCAGTGCGCCATCAATGATCCGGTGGTCATAGCTCATCGAGAGGTACATCATATGACGGATTCCAATAGTATCGCCTTGTTCTGTTTCAATCACTACTGGTCTTTTCTTGATGGCACCGACGGCAAGAATCGCAACTTGTGGCTGATTGATGATAGGGGTGCCCATCAGGCTACCGAAACTGCCTACATTGGTGAGCGTGAAAGTGCCGCCCTGGATATCACCGGGCTGAAGTTTATTGCTGCGCGCATTCTCTGCAAGCTGGTTAACCTGGCGGGTGAGCCCTACGAGGTTCAGGTTGTCGGCGTTTTTTATAACGGGCACAATCAGGTTGCCGCTCGGCAACGCCGTAGCCATGCCAATATTAATGTCTTTCTTGAGAATGATCTTGTCAGCTTCGAGCGAACTGTTAATCAGCGGATATTTTTTAATGCACTTCACCACCGCTTCAATAAATAGTGGAGTAAAGGTGATTTTTGTTCCCTCGCGTTTTTCAAAACTGGCTTTAATCCGATCGCGCCACTGTACCATGTTGGTAACATCAGCTTCTGTGAAGCTGGTTACGTGCGGACTGGTTTGTTTGCTGCGCACCATGTGATCTGCGATTAGCTTGCGCATGCGATCCATTTCAATAATCTCCGCATTGCCGGTGTAACTGGCAGGAGTATTATTGGGGATGTTCATAGCCGGCCGATCAAACGAAGCGGCGGTTGTAACCGTTGGGTTGGAAACGGGAGCGCGGCCATGCCTTTTATCTTCCACGTAGCGGAGAATATCTTTTTTTGTGACACGGCCTTCGTTTCCGGTACCCTGAAGTTTTTCCAGTTCACTCATGCTGATTCCTTCACTGCCAGCGATGTTTAATACCAGTGGTGAATAGAAACGATTGCTGTGCTGTTGACCGTTCGACGGCTGCGCAGGCATTGCGTGTACGATCGGCGTTGTGACGGTTTGCGCGGGCGCTTTCGTTTCTGCTGCCGCTATGGGGTGTATATTGGTGGTGCCGGCTGGTTCGCTGGCACCTGTCGCCGTGCGTACCCTTGCGATAACAGCACCAACGGGTACAATATCGTTTACCTTGAAAAGTACTTCTTCAATGGTGCCATCCGTGGTACTGGGCACTTCACTGTCAACCTTATCAGTCGCGATCTCCAATACTGTTTCATCCGCCTTTACCGCATCGCCGGGCTGCTTCAGCCATTTCAGGATGGTAGCCTCTACAATGCTTTCACCAAGCTTTGGCATTACCAGGTCAACAATCGCCATAGGTGTTACAGTTTATATCAAAATTCAAAGTGTGAAACGCCGGCTCGCGCCGGGCCTTCAAAGGTAAGGTTTTGCGTTTTATTGGGGGGGCAGCTTCAGGACGCCGGATGCTCCTCCAGCAGGAAAAGGCGCAGCAGGTTGAGTGCGCTGATGGCCGTCATTTCAATATTCCTGGCCCGGTCGAACCTGAACTGAAACAGCTTTGTTTGCACGCGTGATTTACTGCCCACTGCAATCCATACCATCCCTACCGGTTTTTCCGCAGTGGCACCACCGGGTCCCATAATACCGGATACGGCGATGGCATAATCTGCATCTATCCTGTTCAATACACCAGCGATCATGCCTTTTACTACTTCTTCGCTAACGGCACCCACTGTTTCAAAATAGGCCTGTGGCACATCCAGGAGTGTTTGCTTTACTTCATTGGCATAACTCACTACGCTTCCCCGAAACCAGGTGCTGGAGCCGGCATGTGCCGTAATGCGATGCGCAATATAACCGCCTGTACAACTTTCTGCAGTGGCCATGGTTTTGCCGGAAGAAAGCAGCAGCCGGGCCACAACCAGCTCCATTGGTTCGTCGCGGTTGGTCACGAGTACATCCGGAATTTGTTGCTGCAACGAAAGGAAAAGTTGATCCAGCTCCATATCCAGCGCAGCCTTGCCGGGTCCACTACCGGTGAGGCGTAAGCGCACCATACCGTAGTTGGGCAGATATGCCAGCTTTATGTGGGATGGCAATGCTTCTTCAAATGCTTTTATCCTTTCAGCCAGGGCTGATTCACCAATGCCGAACGTAAGTAATGTTCTTGATTCAATCGCTGCACCCACAAAACGTTTTCCAAGGCGTGGGATCACTTCATCGGTCATTAAACCCTTCATTTCATGTGGTACGCCGGGCATACTCACATACACTTTACCCTCTTTTTCGAACCACATCCCGGGTGCTGTACCACGTGCGTTGTGCAGCACCGTGCATACATCAGGTACTTCAGCCTGCCGCCGGTTGCGTTCGAGCAATGGGCCGGGTCGTTTGAAAACTTTTTCAAACAGGTGGGTTACGTGCGCCAGCACCTGTTCATCCATGACCATCTTTCCCCCGAAATAATCGCAGAGCAGCGGTTTTGTGATATCATCTGCCGTTGGACCGAGTCCGCCCGTAATCAGAATAATATCGGCCTGTTCAGCTTCTTCTGTCAGGGCATTCCATATTGAGTCCCGATCATCACCTACTGCCACCCGTCGCTTTACCCAAATGCCGGCTTTGATCAGCTCCTGGGCCATCCAGGCGCTGTTGGTGTCAATAACCTGACCAATCAGAAGTTCGTCACCAATTGTAATGATAGAGGCGGTTGCATTGCTCATGAACAGCTGCGTTAGCCGGCAAATATCCGGCAGAATCACCAAGTTTGGAACAGCTTTGTTATTTTAGGTTATCGGCACATCGAATGGTGTTGGCAATAAACAGGGAAAAGATGAAATACTTAATCATAGCAGGCACTGTGTTGCTGGGTCTGCCAGCAGCGGCGCAGGCGCTGCCGGGAAAGATCGCCGCCAGCTTGCGTGTGCTGGAAAATAGCAAGGAATGGCAGCATGCGATAGTAGGGTTGCTGGTTGCCGATGCTGCAACAGGCAAACCGGTATATGCGCACAATGCGGAATATGGCCTTGCGCCCGCCAGCACGCAAAAACTATTTACCAGCATTGCTGCATTGGAAACACTGGGACCATCCTTCCGCTATGAAACCCTGTTTGGGCTTTCGGGTGACAGGCTGGTGGTAGATGCGTCTGGTGATCCCAGCCTGGGGTCGCCGCGCTTCACCTCCACCCGCGCCGAATCGCTGTTGACTACACTTGGCGCTATTTTGAAGCGCCAGCAACAAAAATTCACCAGGGTCGAACTGTGCAACCGCCAGCTTTTATCAAACAATTCGATACCCGGTGGCTGGATTTGGGAAGATATCGGTAATTATTATGGTGCGCCGGCACATTCCTTCAACTGGATGGAAAATCAATTTGACATTGTATTGCACTCCGGCTCTGTTGTTGGCGACAGTGTAGCAATATCCGGCTTCGAACCACCTGAAGCTGGTATACCTATCAGGAACACCGTCACCAGTGCGCCTGCCGGCACAGGTGATAATACCATTGTGTACCTGCCACTCGGTTCCGCGCCGGCGCTGATCAATGGCAGCATTCCGGTCAACGAGAAAAAATTTGTGGTAAGCGCCGCTATGACGGAACCGCTGAGTGTCTTTTTGCGGCAATTACTTCCAGCCAGGGGCATACCGCCGATAGATACAACACGTGCAGGTGTGGAATATCAACTTCTTTACCGGCATGTTTCGCCCACGCTCGACAGCCTCAATTATTGGTTTCTTCGGAAGAGCATCAATCTGTATGGAGAGGCTTTGCTGAATACCCTTGCCGCAAAAAACCAACTAGCTGGCGAAACCCGTGCGGGTACGGAATGGCTGAAGAAATTTTGGGCAGAAAAGGGTATCGACAGCAGTTCTTTGCATATTTACGATGGAAGTGGGTTGTCGCCCCAAAACCGGGTTACAGTGTCGGCCCTGGTGAAAGCCCTGCAATTTGCAAAAGGACGTCCCTGGTTCAGTGCTTTCTACAATGCGTTGCCGGAATATAACGGGATGAAAATGAAAAGCGGTTCTATCAATGGTGCACGTGCCTTTGCGGGATTTCACAAAACTGCCAGTGGAAAGGATTATGTTTTTGCTGTTATTGTAAATAATTACGACGGTGCTTCCATTACAACCGTACGCAAGCTATTTGGCCTGCTGGATCTGCTGAAATAGGAAAAGCGCAATTTTTTGCCAGTACCGCCAATTCCCCTAATTTCGATTTTTAATGCAACTGAGCACTAAACATCTTCTGGGAATCAGAGATCTCACTCCTCAGGATATCGGTCTTATTTTAGACACAGCTACCCAATTCAAAGAAGTTTTACAACGTCCCGTTAAGAAAGTTCCCACCCTGCGTGATGTAACCATCGTCAATTTGTTTTACGAGAATTCAACACGTACACGCATGTCGTTTGAACTGGCCGAGCGCCGGCTCAGTGCAGATGTGCTCAATTTTGCGGCCAGCAGTTCTTCCGCGGCCAAGGGAGAAACCCTGCTCGACACGGTGAACAATATCTTGTCCATGAAAGTGGATGTTGTTGTGATGCGACATAGTGCCAGCGGCGCACCCCATTTTCTCGCCAAACATATACCTGCAGCGATTGTAAATGCAGGAGATGGTATCAATGAACATCCCACACAGGCCCTCCTGGATGCATTTTCCATACGGGAAGCCACTGGCGGATTAGAAGGCAAGAAAATTGCGATCCTGGGTGATATCATGCACTCGAGGGTAGCATTGAGCAATATCTACCTGCTTAAAAAAATGGGTGCTGAGGTGATGGTGGCCGGTCCACCCACGCTTATTCCCAAATACATGCAGCAGGCTTTCGATATACAGGTGGAATACAATCTTCAGAAGGCGCTTGAATGGTGTGATGTGGCGAATGTGCTGCGCATCCAGCTGGAGCGGCAGAACCAGGTATTGTTCTCTTCTTTGCGGGAATATAACCTTGCCTATGGCGTCAAAAAAAGCATGCTGGAACGACTCGATAAAAAAATCGTGGTGATGCACCCTGGTCCAATCAATCGTGGCGTGGAGATCGACAGTGATGCCGCAGACAGCAGTCAATCAATTATCTTGCACCAGGTCGAAAACGGTGTAGCGGTACGGATGGCGGTTTTGTACCTGCTGGCCGGTAGGGAAAACTAGCTTAAAGTTTAAAAGTTTAAGGGTTTAAAGTTCTCTCTGTGCATTGCCCTACGAAAATGCAGGCTGTTTGTCAGAGTCGGAATTAATCTACGGGGCATTCCCCGGATCTAGTCCGGGATTTGTGAAAGCAAGAATCTAATACAGACGTTTAAAGTTTAAAAGTTTGAGGGTTTAAAGTTCTTTCAGTGTGGCTCTCCGCGTTTTCCCGGAACTGTAACAATAGCAATTGTCTTTGTATTGGGTACTTTATACCAGATACCAGATACCAAATACCAGATACCAAACCAAGCGCACGTGCAAAAAGTCTGCCTCTTCCCCGGAACATTTGATCCCCTTACGCTGGGACATGTGGACATTATCAACAGGGCCCTGCCTTTGTTCGATAAAATCATTGTGGCCGTAGGTACCAATGCTGCGAAAGCGCCCATGTTTTCAGCAGAGCAGCGATTGCTTTGGATCCAGGAGATATATCAGCATGAGCCAAGAGTAGAAGGGGCGGTGTATAAGGGCCTGACGGTCGACTACTGCAAACAGATAGGAGCCCAATTTATCCTGAGGGGTATCCGTTATGTGAGCGATTTTGAATACGAGAAGACCATTGCCGACGCCAACCGTGCCATGGACAAAAACATTGAAACCATTTTTCTCACCGGGGAGCCAAAATATACTTCGGTAGCCTCTACTATCGTACGGGATATTCTGCGCAACTATGGTGATGCATCGCCCTTTCTCCCGGATATCGTTATTTCTTCGCTTAAACAACATCGTTAGTATGTCCATCTGGTTTAAAAAGGATCTCAGCCTGGCCGACTTTGCCGGCAAGGAAAGAAATACGCTGGCAGAGCACATAGGCATTGAATGGGTGAAACTGGGGCCGGACTTTATCTCAGCAAGGATGCCGGTGGACCATCGCACACACCAGCCCTATGGATTGCTGCATGGCGGCGCTTCCGTTGTGCTGGCAGAAACCCTCGGCAGCTTTGGCGCAGCAATGGTGGTAGATGAAAATAAATTCTACTGCGTGGGCCTTGAAATTAACGCCAATCATGTGCGCAGTGTTCGCACCGGCTTCGTTACCGGAGTAGCATCACCCCTTCATATTGGTGCCAGCACCCAGGTTTGGGATATTAAAATCACCGATGAACGCAACAAACTGGTCTGCATCAGCCGGCTGACGGTGGCGGTATTGAAAATACCCAATGCCTCATAATTAAGAGGTTCAATTCCAACCAGTCGAAACGCTACCTCACTACCTTGGGTAACGATTACCGGAAAACTAGTCAGGTTTTGAAATACAGCAACAAACACCAGGCTGAAATCTTTGCGATGTTCATCTTTTGGTTGGTTTCATCTTAGTGAGCATAAAAACCGCGAAGTAAATAAAATACAGGAACAGGCCGATCAATGCTAGCCACCTCGCGACACTCATTCCTGCACCCGCGGTCACCTTGAGGTGAATACATGCAGCAAAAAGGAATAGCCAAACGACTGTATGCAGCCATCTTAGTATAAAGTACTTCCACGAAGGAAGCGCACTCCATTTGAAGTTTTTGTATGGTGATATGCTCACTACAGCGTAAGCAGCTGCAATCATTACACAAACAATACTGTAATACGACCATGGAATATTTAACCAGCCATTATTCATCTTTCGGATGATGGAGTGATTGAAATATTGTAACGGAGCGTCGCCTGATCCTTTAAAAGGCATGTTTTGCCTGGCTGGCCTGACTCCGCAAATTGTAGGGGCTTGTGCGTGGACTGCCGTTTTGGGAAGCGGGGTTGGGTATGCAGGTTTGGCGACGCACTCATATACCGATGCTGGCTGCTTTCAACACATCCCTGATGGAAGGGAAGCTGTTCTGCATGGGCTCCGCCAAATTCGAAGGCAGCACCCATCGAACTTCATCAATATCTTCTTCTGTTTGCGGTACCAACGCTGTTTCGTCAGTGCTTTC
>JAGWTK010000031.1 GCA_028876035.1 Bacteroidota bacterium | reverse complement strand
TGTGTACCCGCGCTGTTTCCCTGGGTACGGCCGATACCCTTATTTCTCATCCGGCCAGCATGTCGCATTTTGGCGTGCCCCGCGAGGAAAGAGAGAAGTTTGGTATCACAGATGGGTTGATCAGGATGAGCATTGGAATAGAAAATGTGCAGGATATACTTACTGATCTGGAACAGGCGCTGGGGTAGGGGGAGTTGTAAGTTCTAAGTTTTAAGTTTTAAGTTTTAAGTGGTAAGTTTTAAGTGGTAAGTGGTAAGAGGTAAGAGGTAAGGGGTAGGAGGTAAGCGGAGTTTGCGTATAAAAGTTAACCCATTGGCGGGTAGCTATCTGCCAACGCCCAAGACCAATAGCTAACGCCTAAAATTGCTATCATGAAATATCTTCCTTTGAATGCGGACATTTTCGTGCAGAACCGAAGCCGGTTTGCAAAGAAGATGGGAAAAAACAGTATCGCCATTTTCAACAGCAACGATGAGTTGCCAATGAATGGGGATGCGCTGCACCGGTTTAAACAGAATTCAGATTTGTACTGGCTCACCGGTATAGAGCAGGAAGATAGCATGCTGGTGCTGTTCCCCGACAACCCGGATCCGAAATACCGCGAAGTACTGGTATTGGTACGTCCGAACGAATTAAAAGAGAAATGGGATGGACACCGGCTCCGGGCGGCAGAGGCGAAGGCCATCAGTGGAATCGGTACCGTGGTTTGGCTCGATAGTCTTGATGCCCCGCTGCAAACCTGGATACACCTCGCAGACGCCATCTACCTGAATACAAATGAAAACGATCGCAAGGCCAACCTGGTTCCGGTTAGAGATTACCGTTATATACGCGACCTCCGCAAACGGTACCCGCTGCACGAATACCGCCGCAGCGCGAAGATTATGCGTGAACTCAGGGCCGTAAAATCTGCCCTGGAAGTAGAAGTATTGCAAAAAGCGATAGATATCACGGACGCAACGTTTCGTCGCTTGCTTGGGTTTATTAAGCCGGGTGTGATGGAATACGAAATAGAAGCGGAAATATTCCATTCATTCTTATCACAGAGGGCCACCGGGCCAGCTTACGGCTCCATCATTGCCAGCGGCGATCGCGCCCGGACACTGCATTATGTTAGCAATAACCAGGAATGTAAAAACGGTGAACTGATCCTGATGGACTTTGGGGCTGAGTATGGCGGGTATTGTGCTGATCTTACCCGCACCGTGCCAGTGAACGGAAAGTTTACAGCGCGCCAGAAGAAGATCTACAATGCTTGCCTGGATTTACACAATTATTCAAAAAGCCTGTTGAAACCGGGTATCACCATCATCGACTACCATAATAAAGTGGGTGATTTTGCAACTGAGCTGTTTGTAAAAATCGGGTTACTGAAAAAGAGCGACGTTAAAAACGAGGATCCAGACAACAGGGCGTATCGCAAATACCTCTACCATGGCATTTCGCATCATTTGGGAATAGATGTACATGACCTCGGAACAAAAACCGAACCCCTCCAGGCAGGCATGCTGCTCACCGTAGAGCCAGGTATTTATATTGAGGAAGAACATATGGGTGTGCGAATCGAAAACAATGTGTGGATTACCCGCAATGGCAATAAAGACCTGATGGCAAATATTCCTATCACCACGGACGAAATTGAAAGCCTGATGCGCAGGAAATAAAAAACCTGTGTTAAGCCAAAACCACTGCCGACAGTATGAAAAAAATCCCCAACATTTTTACCCTGCTCAATCTTTTGTTTGGTTGCGTTGCGATCGTTTTCGCATTGCAAACGGAATCCATCACGATCCAGCAGGCCGATGATTTGTCCACCAGCTTCAGTATCCCTGAACGACTCTATTATGCAGCCATCTGCATCGCTATTGCGGCCTGCATCGATTTCCTCGACGGGTTTCTCGCACGCCTGCTCAATGCTGCCGGCGATATGGGCAAGCAACTGGATTCATTGAGTGATGTAGTAAGTTTTGGCGTGGCACCTTCCATGATCCTGTTTCAGTTTTTACGTCTTTCCTTTATGCAGCAGGAAAACGGGCTTGATATCAGCATCGCCTGGTTGTTGCCGGCTTTTGTATTCGCCTGTGCCGGTGCCTACCGCCTGGCAAGGTTCAATATTGACACCACCCAAACCTACGGTTTCAAAGGTGTGCCGATTCCGGCGGCCGGACTGGTGGTGGCTTCCCTTCCGCTGATTGCATTTTACAATTATTATGATGGAGCGGTGAATGGGTTGCTGTTCAACAAATGGTTCTTGTACGGACTCATCGCTGTACTGAGCTACCTTATGGTGAGCACACTGCCCATCATGGGGATGAAATTCAAAGATTACACGGTTAAAAACAATATACCCAAGCTGGTGATCGCCGCGATTGCCGTGATCGCTGCGCTGCTGCTGAAATGGCTGGCCGTACCGCTCGTATTCATCGCCTATATTATTGTATCTTTGACGCTCAAAAACAAAACTACATGACCTACACCGTACAGGTAAAAGTGATGCCATTAAAAGAATTATTGGATCCGCAGGGCAAAGCTGTTATGGGCGGTTTGTCGAACCTGGGCCTGCAAAATGTAGAAGATGTTCGAATTGGTAAGAATATCACCCTTCGCATAGAAGCTGCCAGCGTTGATGCAGCCAAACAAGTAGCAGAAGACGCAGCAAAGAAATTACTGGCCAACCCGGTAATGGAGTATTTCGAGATCTCGGTTAACTGATGGCCTCTCAGCAGCCGGCGACCGGTTTCGTTCTCCGACTTCATCTTGCATCATCCATATGCTCTACATTGTTCCAACCCCCATCGGCAACCTGCAGGATATCACCCTGCGGGCACTGGATGTGCTGAAACAGGTAGACCTTATTCTCGCTGAAGACACCCGCACTTCATCAAAACTGCTGCAACATTTCCAGGTGCAAAAACCCGTTTCGCCCTACCACCAGCATAATGAACATAAGATCGTCCAACACCTGGTGCAGCAATTGCAGTCCGGGAAAACGATGGCCGTTATCACCGATGCAGGCACTCCCGGTATTTCAGATCCCGCTTTCCTGCTGGTGCGTGAATGTATCCGCCATGGTGTGAAAGTGGAATGCCTGCCCGGCGCTACTGCTTTTGTGCCGGCGCTGGTTAACAGCGGACTGCCCGCCAATCGTTTTTGTTTTGAAGGCTTTCTCCCCCTGAAAAAGGGACGGCAAACCTTGTTCAAATCCCTCGCCGGCGAAGAGCGTACCATGATTTTTTACGAATCACCGCTGCGACTGGTGAAAACACTCGAAGAAATGATCCAATACTTCGGACCAGAACGTCCCTGTTCTGTAAGCCGTGAACTTTCCAAAATGTTCGAAGAAAATGTACGCGGCACGCTCACCGAAGTCGCCTCATACTTTAAAGAAAAGGGCGTTAAAGGGGAAATTGTTATCGTTGTTGAAGGAGCACAATAGTTCCTGGTTCCTGGTTCATTGTTCATGGTCCCTCCTCATTTAGTCGCTAATTGCCTCTCCAAATGATCTATGTGCGTCAACGAGTCCTGCACTTGCTTTTGGTTTCGTGCATGATCGACTATGAACGGGGAACAATGAACGATGAACGCCCGGACATGGCATTTTTCACATAACATAAACATCGTTCGGGGCACTCTGGCACAAAATTGATTTGTCTAAAGTATCCCCTTACAAAAAAATCGAAACATGAAAACAATGATCAAAGCCGCATTAACGGGTGTTTTTAGCCTTGTTATTGGAGTCGGTTCTATAACAGCACAGTTGCGTAAAGTACCGGCAGAAGTAACCGATGCATTCAAAGAAAAGTTTCCGAACGCCACTAAGGTCGAATGGAAAGACAAACTGAGTGCTTTCCAGGCCAGCTATGAAGAAGAAGGCGTACACTATACGGCGAAATTTACCAGCAAAGGCGAATGGCTGCAAACCGAAAAAGATATAGAGGAAGCAGCTTTACCGGCAGCGGTAAAAGACGGGTTCGACAAAAGTAAGTTTACAGAATGGGAGTTAAAGTCGGTTTCCCGTATCGACAATAAGGACAATACTGTACAATACAGGATCTTCGTGAAGAAAAGTAATGTGGAGAAGAAATACCTCTATTTTAATGAAGAAGGGCGCCTGGTGAAAGAGAATATTACCATCTGATGATACCCCATGAAGATGGCGGAGCCTCCTGGTAACAGGGGGCTTTTTGCTGGGCCAAACTTTATTTTCGTTTTAACGGACGATTCTTTTATTTGCAGCATTCAACGGAAAAATATGGATATGAAGCGCACTTTTCTAAGTTCTGTCGCCTTGTTGTTTGCTGCGGCTGCCATCGCTCAGCCCGACCGCTGGCAGCAGCGCGTAAAATACCAGATGACGGTAGATGCAGACGTAACCAATAACCGCCTTAGCGGCAAGCAGAAATTAGCCTATACGAACAATTCACCGGATACCCTGGACCGGGTGTTTTATCATTTGTACTGGAATGCATTTCAGCCAAACAGTATGATGGACAACCGTAGCCGTTACCTGGGGCAGCAACTCGTGAACAACCGGCCAGACTGGGATGGTCGTGTGCGCGATCGGATCCAGCACCTGCAACCCGATGAAATCGGCTACCAGCATGTGAAGTGGATAAAGATGAACGGCGTGGCACAAAAGACGATCCTGCATGAAACCATCCTGGAAGTAACCCTTAGCAAGCCCATCCTGCCGAGGTCCACGGTGAACTTTGAATTGGAATTTGAGGCACAGGTTCCGGTACAAATCCGGCGCAGCGGTCGCGATAACGCAGAAGGTGTACGCTACAGCATGAGCCAATGGTATCCTAAAATCTGCGAATACGATTATGAGGGATGGCATCCCACACCCTATGTGGCCCGCGAATTTTATGGCGTTTGGGGCGATTATGATGTGAGTATTACGATAGATAAAAAATATACCATCGCCGCTACTGGCTACCTGCAACATCCGGAAAAGATTGGACACGGTTATGAACCAGCAGGCAGCAAAGTAATTGCACCGGCAGGCGACCATCTTACATGGAATTTCATTGCTCCCAATGTGCACGATTTTGTTTGGGCGGCCGATCCGGAATACATCCACCTCAGCAAGCAGGTACGGGATGGCATGGTGCTGCATGCTTTTTACAAAATTTCGAACGAAGCGTTGCGCAAACAGTTCGAGGGGTATTCAGCGCGTCAAAAGCAACAGTATGGTAACAATGCGGAGAACTTTATCGCCAGTTATAAAGAAGATTGGGAAACGGTGCTCGACAAAGCAGCCAAAGTGTTGCCTTTTATGGATAAAACATTCGGCAAATATCCCTACAAGCAATATTCGTTTATCCAGGGCGGAGATGGAGGCATGGAGTATCCAATGGCCACCCTGTTGAAGGGAGCAGGTACCGATGTGGTATTCCATGAATGGATGCATAGCTGGTACCAAATGATGATGGGCACCAATGAAAGTGAATATGCCTGGATGGACGAAGGTTTTACTTCTTACGCCGAGGATTTGGTGAGTGCCAACTTTTATGGCCGGTCGACCCTGGAAGCCTATAAGGCAGCCCTCCAGCGCAATCCTTCCGACAAGAACCTGAATGATGCAGTGAATATTATCCCCGAAAACAACGGCGATTCCTATTTGTCTTATTTCTCACTCGCAAAAAGTGGCCTGGAAGAACCGATGACCACGCACGCAGATCACTTCAATACCAACTACGCGTACAGCACTGCGGCTTATTCAAAAGGAGCTTTGTTCATGGAGCAGCTTGGCTATGTAACAGGCACGGATACCCGAAATAGAATCCTGCTCGATTATTACAACCAGTGGCGTTTCAAACATCCCAATGTAAATGATTTCATACGGGTTGCGGAAAAGGCCAGTGGGATGAAACTCGACTGGTATCGTGAATATATGGTGAACACAACGAAGACCATCGACTATGCTATCGATAGCCTCTGGGAAGAAGCTGGCAGTACAAAAATCCGGATAGCCAATAAGGGGAAAATGCCCATGCCCATCGATCTCCAGCTTACATTTAAAGACGGTTCCCGGGAAATGCACTATGTGCCGATGAGCCTGATGTTCGGAAGCAAGCCGGCAGAAGAACAAGGGTTGACCCGCATCGTGTACCCCGAATGGAACTGGACTAACCAGAGTTATACCATTGAAACCAGGCACAAGCTTTCAGAAATTACCCTGGCTGAGATTGACCCGAGCAAGCGAATGGCCGATGTGAATAGAAAAGACAACCGGCTGGAATTAAAGTGGTAGCGGGTTGAAAATAAACAAATTAACAAAAAAAGAAGCCGTCCCAAAAGAGGGGCGGCTTTCAATTTTACAGAGAATTTTTTTTAGAGCCTGGCCAGTACAATCTGCTTTATGAGTAGATCACCAATGACTAGGTAAGGTTTTAATGGTCAAAAAGTATTTGATGCTTTGCACCCCTTTGCGACACTATAAAATTAGAAACGCAACGGGTATACCACAATACCACTTTAGTAGTATTTATTGCTAACTATGTTTTGCAATTTTCCGGTAAAAGTTAAACAAGGAGCTTATCGGCCAAAATATTTGTTAACGGCCTCCACGCGATTGTTAACGTGCAGCTTCTCGTAGATGTGGTACACGTGTTTGCGCACTGTTTCTGGACTGATAAAAAGGCTGTTGGCAATTTCTTTGTATAGCAGGCCTTTGGAAAGGTGTTCAAGGATTTCTTTTTCGCGACCTGA
This sequence comes from Bacteroidota bacterium, assembly GCA_028876035.1. GTDB lineage: Bacteria > Bacteroidota > Bacteroidia > Chitinophagales > Chitinophagaceae > JACMLD01. The sequence continues at coordinate 10,840 of JAGWTK010000031.1, read as the reverse complement.
AAGGACGTTAATGTATTTGTCTTCCTGGATCGTTCCGTCGGCCAGCACCGGTTTTCCCCGGAAAGCGGCCACCACTTTGCGGGCGATCTGGCTGCTCATCGGTGCACCACCTTCGCTCAGCTCGCGGATGGCCTCAAGGAGTTTGCCGGGAGCGGTTTTTTTGAGAATGTATCCATTGGCCCCTGCGGCAAGTGCTTCAAATATTTTCTCATCTTCCTCGTACACCGTACACATCATGTACAAAATATCGGGGTGCATCGGCTTTAACTGTCGCACGCATTCGATGCCGCTCATACCGCCAAGGTTGATGTCCATCAGCACGACCTGCGGACTCAGCGCGGGAATTTTTTCGATCGCCTCTTCCGCACTGGCAAAGCTGCCGAGCAGGCGATAGCCGTCGGACATAATAACAATCTGCTCCAGGGCGGAGCGAATGTCCTTATTGTCGTCAACTATGCAAACGGTTATTGTCATTCCACAAAATTCAGCCTATTTGACCAAGCCGCCAATACCACAAACAGGTAATTATTGAAAGCTGCTATCAATAAACGTGTAACAAGTACTTATCTGTGAAGAATTCCTCACTAAATAAATCATGTATACCTATCACCCTTGGCCTGCAACGGCTATCGGCAATCTCCTGTGCAAGATCCCCGCCTTTGAGACAAACCAGTCCGCTGATCCCGCGCTCGGGTATCCGCACTCCCTTTTTTAAGAGTGGTTTCGACCAGCGCCAGAGATCGCCCAGGGGTGCAACGGCCCTCGACACCACGGCATCAAACTTCCTGTTTTTGATATCCTCTGCTCTTGAATGGATGGTTTCAATATTGGTTAAGCCAATGCCTGCGGCGACCGCCTCTACCACTTTTAATTTTTTTCCAATGCTGTCGGCCAGCACAAATTTCGCTTCCGGGAAAAAGATCGCCAGCGGAATACCCGGAAAGCCACCACCGGTGCCGAGGTCAAAAATTTCAGTTCCCGCACCGCAATCAAAAACAGCGGCGATGCTGAGGGAATGCAGCACATGTTTTTCGTACAGGCCATCGATGTCTTTTCGGGAGATGACATTGATCTTGCTATTCCATTCCTGGTATAGTTCAGCCAGTGCCGCCAGTTGCTGCAACTGTTTTTCATTGAACTCATCAAAATACCGGAGGATCAGTCCCAGGTTTTGCGCGGCTTTTTCCATAATGATGGGGCAAAGATCAGGTAATAAACGAACATCCAAAGGTCCAGCAACCACCACCAGGGCCAGAGATCTTTTTCGCCCAGCTTGCCCATGCTTCTATAAAATATCCATCCCTGTACGAGGGCGCGCAGCAGGAAAACGCCGATGGCGAGGCGCCAGTCGAATAGGATCAGGCTGGCCACAAAAAGCGGGAAAAAAATAAAGTGTGAAAATGAATAAAGTCCGAGCAGGAATCGGTGTTTGGGTTTGTAATATTTCCCCGTGCTATAATGCCTTGTTTTTTGCCGGATCCAGTCACCCCAGGTTTTCTTGGGTTCTGATCGTGTTACCGCGTCGGGGTCAATTACCACGGCCGTATTAGTGGGCGTAGCCACTTTGTTGATGAACAAATCGTCATCCCCGCCTGTCACGTGATTGAGCGAAGAGAACCCTTTGTGCTGAAAAAAGAGTCGTTTTGTATACGACAGGTTACGCCCTACGCCCATATAGGGCATGCCCGAAAGGGCATAAGACAAATATTGCAATGCGGTATGAAAGGTTTCAAAACGGATGAGCTTATTCAGTATACCCGGTCTCTTGTTGTAAGCACCATATCCGAGCACAATTTCAATGCCCTCATCGTACCCATCCTGCATTTTTTGCAACCAGAATTCGCTGGCCGGCATACAATCCGCATCTGTTAACAAAACCAGTTCATGTTTGGCTTCTTTGATACCGATGGACAGGGGATATTTTTTCCCGGGGATGAGTTTTGCTTCGTATTCCAGGTTCACTGTTTGCAGGTGCCGGAAGGTTTTCTTCAGTTCATCGAGAAAATATTTTGTTTCATCAACGCTGTTATCGTTGATAACAATCACTTCATGCGTGCTCGGATAGGTCTGCACCAATACACCTGGCAGGTTGCTGGCAAGGTTTGCGGCTTCATCCCTCGCACAAATAATGATGCTTACCGGGTGTTGTTGCGATTTTTGTTTTTCTTTTTTATGAAAAAAAGCTACCCTGCGGAACAGGAGCAGGTAGTACAGGAGTTGTATCAATGCAGTGGCAGCAAACGCATAAAAAACAATCTCACCAGGGTGCAGCGACCAGTTTGCCGGAATATTCATGCTTTCTAAGGTTAAGGGGGCATTTAGCAGCTGCGAAAATAACGAATGGCGACAAACCTGCGCTTTCTTTATTCTCTGCGTGCCCTCCTGCAAATCGTTTATCTTGCGCCTTTTTATGGCCGCACTGCAATTTCGACTGGAAAAAACGGATACACAAACTGCTGCCCGTACCGGCATGATCAGCACCGATCATGGTCCGATAGCTACGCCGGTGTTTATGCCGGTAGGTACAGTGGGAAGTGTGAAGGCGGTTTCACAACAGCAGCTGAAGCAGGACGTTAATGCGTCCATCATCCTCGGTAATACCTACCATCTCTACCTGCGTCCGGGCACAGCAGTGCTTGAAGCGGCCGGTGGATTGCATAAGTTCAATGGGTGGGACCGGCCAATTCTTACGGACAGTGGTGGATACCAGGTTTTTTCACTCGCCGGAACCCGCAAGCTTACCGAAGAGGGTGCATTGTTTCAAAGTCATATCGATGGCAGCCGGCATCTTTTCAGCCCCGAAAACGTAATGGATATCCAACGCTCCATCGGCGGCGATATCATTATGGCATTTGATGAATGTCCGCCTTACCCCAGCGATTATGCCTATGCAAAAAAAAGCATGGAGCTTACGCATCGCTGGCTCGACCGTTGTTTTGAACGTTTCAACAGTACGCCGGACAAATATGGCTATACCCAAAATCTTTTTCCGATTGTACAAGGCAGCACTTTTGCTGATCTGCGAACTGCCTCGGCTTCTTATATCGCTTCAAAAGCGGCAGTGGGGAATGCGATTGGCGGATTGAGCGTGGGAGAGCCGGAGGAAATGATGTATGAATTCTGCGCCTTGTGCTGTTCGATTCTTCCGGCCGACAAACCGCGTTACCTGATGGGCGTGGGTACACCCTGGAATATTCTCGAAAATATAGCGCTGGGAGTAGACATGTTCGATTGTGTGATGCCTACCCGCAACGGGCGCAATGCCATGCTGTTTACGAGCAACGGGGTAATCAATATCGACAACAAGAAATGGGAGAATGATTTTTCCCCGCTGGATGAAGGTATTCCCTGCGCTTTCAGCCAATACTATAGCAAAGCTTATTTGCGGCACCTCATAAAGGCAAAAGAAATCCTGGGTCTTACCATCGCCAGTGTGCACAACCTTGCTTTTTATACCTGGCTGGTGGCAGAAGCACGCCGTCAGATCGAAGCAGGCAATTTTTTAAGCTGGAAGAATGAATGGATTCCTCGCCTGAAACAGCGTTTGTGAGCGTTATTCCGACTGACGGTACACATGCACCAGGATGATACCGAAAATCACGACCCCGGTGTAGAAAGAAAATTCAGTCCAGTCGTACTGCGTAAAAAATCCATTGAACTTGAAGTAGGTGGTATTATCGTCGGGCAGAAAATAAGGGAAGGTAAATTTTACGAAGGGCCAGAAGCGATCGGTCTTTGGTTCACCTGCAGTATTAAAAAACCTTACTTCTTTATAGGACAGCACCAGCGCGCAAACATGAAACAGGCACCAATATATCACCCAGCGGTATTTTTTGAGTACAGATGCGATTCCGCCTTGGGTGGCGGCCGAATCTGCAGGCTTGGTGTTTCTCTTCATCCGTAATCGATTTACTGGAGGGCAGCGGGGGGTTAAGGTTTCAAATGCCCGTTTCTTTCTGGCATCTATAAACGCCAAATATAATTGAATTTCCTGATTGAATAAGGCTGTACCACTGCTTTGTTATAACTTATCCACAACAAAAATTCCGCTACTTTTGCCCGCCAGCACACATGAAGATTCTTGACCGCTATATCATCCGCAATTTCCTGGTCACCTTTGTGTTTACGATTCTCGCGCTAACCGTTATATCCGTTGTAATCGACAGCAGCGAAAAAGCCGATGACTTTGTTAAGTCGGGCCTTACCAGTTCCGAAATCATTACCAAATATTATATTGGTTTTGTGCCCTTTATCATTTCGATGATATTCCCGTTGATGGTATTCATTGCCGTCATCTATTTTACGTCGAAACTGGCCGGGCGTTCCGAGATCGTTGCCATCCTTGCGAACGGGGTCCGTTACCGGCGCTTTCTCCGTCCCTATTTTGCGGGTTCCATCATGCTGGGCGCATTGCTGCTGTATTGTAATATGTATGTTTTTCCGCGGGGCAATGGTATCAGGAGCGATTTCCAGCTCAGGTATATCGACAACAACAGTTCTTACTATGCGAGCCAGGGTGGCGCCAACACGTTTTACCTGAAATCAGATACGAATACTTATATCGCCATTCGTTATTATGATACCACTACCAAAATGTCGGGCGGCTTTTTCTTACAAAAGTTGCGGGGCAATAAAGTCTTTTACAATCTGCGTGGGGAGTCATTGAAGTGGGACACTGCAAAGCATATCTGGAAAGTTCAAAATGCGATCGAGCGCGAGATAAACGGACTGAAGGAAACGGTGAAGGAGGTGCCGCTGATGGATCTGAAACTCTCCATTACGCCCAAAGATCTGCGCCGCGATGAATACCTGAAAGACAAACTCACTACACCTGAACTGAAGGAGTTCATTCATGCGGAAGAAATGCGGGGCACTGAAGGATTGAATACCTATAAAGTGGAATATTACCGGCGCTTTGCCACACCCGTTTCAGTTATCATCCTCACTTTATTAGGTGCAGTGGTAGCCAGCCGAAAAACCAGGGGCGGCCGCGGACTGCACCTGGCATTTGGCATTGTAGCTGCCGCCGTATTTGTGATCATGGACCGTTTTTCCATTGTATTCTCGAGCAAGGGTAATTTGCACCCGATGCTGGCAGCGTGGATACCCAACCTGATTTTTACAGTTGTCACCTTTGGCGTTTATCGCAAAGCGCCTAAATAATAATATTTAATACGGACCAGCAATTAATTTGTGTTCGAAAACTGGCAATACCATGCGTTATTACATTATAGCAGGTGAAGCTTCGGGTGATTTGCATGGAAGCAATCTTATACGGTCGATCCGTCAATTGGACACAGACGCTTCTATCCGGGCATGGGGTGGCGATCTGATGCAGGAAGCGGGCGCCACCGTTGTAAAGCATTACCGGGAGTTAGCCTTTATGGGATTTATCGAAGTGGTCCGGAACCTTCCTGCAATCATGGCTAACCTGCGTTTTTGTAAAAAAGACATTGCCGAATTCAAGCCGGATGTCCTGGTACTGGTGGATTATCCTGGTTTTAATATGCGCATTGCAAAATGGGCTAAGCTACAGGGCATGCGCGTGATTTACTATATCTCTCCGCAGATCTGGGCCTGGAAAGAGGGGAGAGTACACGCCATAAAAAAGTATGTAGACAAGATGCTGGTCATCCTGCCCTTTGAAGAAGCCTTTTATAAGAAATGGCAATACACCGCACAATATGTAGGACATCCATTGGTTGAGGTAGTTGATAAGACATTGGCAGCACCTGTTGTCAATTCATTGCCTCACCGCCCCATCATTGCCTTGTTGCCGGGCAGCCGGAAGCAGGAAATAATGATCAAACTTCCCATCATGCTTTCGGTAGCTGCATTTTTCCCGGACTACCAGTTTATCGTAGCAAAAGCACCCGCACAGGATGATGCCTTGTATGAAATGTTGATGAAGGATCACGGGAATGTATCGGCGGTAAGCGGACAAACCTATCAACTGCTTCGCCAGTCAAAAGCTGCGATGGTCACCAGTGGGACAGCCACATTAGAAACAGCCTTGTTTGGGGTGCCTGAAGTCGTGTGCTACAAAGGAAGCCCGATTTCTTATCAAATCGGGAAAAGGTTGATTAAAGTGAAATACATTTCCCTGGTAAACCTGATCATGGACAAGCCGGTAGTGAAGGAATTGATCCAGGACGAACTTAATACGGATAACCTGCGGAGGGAATTGCAGGACTTACTCTTTAATGATACCCGGCGGAAGGCATTGTTTGCTGACTATACCAGCCTGAAAAAATTACTCAGCGAAGGCGGGGCGGCATCGGCCAATGCGGCCAGGGAAATCGTCGCCTTTGCAAGGGGCTAGTGTTTACGGATGATCAGCTTGATGATGATTACGACGATCGCGAACAGGAACATCAGCAGGCTGATGCGGTTGATGCCATGCATATAGCTCATCCACCTGCTTTTTGGCGCATTCGGGTCCTTTTTTTTCAGGTAGAGATACTCTGCGATTTGCTGCCATACACCCATACAAAAAAATTTTCAGCGACTAATATAATCCAAGAACAGAAGGCCCTGCAAAAATGTTTGACGGGTTCAAAATTCTTATATATTTGCAGCCCGGCGGGGGAGGGGTGAGAGGCAAGAGATAAGAGGTAAGAGGTGTAGGGTAAGCGGTTTGTCCGTTTTAAAAAGGGGAATTAGCTCCGTTGGCCAGCGCGTCCCGACTGGTAGTCGGGAAGGTCGTCGGTTCAATAACAAGTTGAAATAATGGGGAATTAGCTCAATTGGCTAGAGCGTCCCGACTTGCAGTCGGGAAGGTCGTCGGTTCAATTAGTAATTTGAAACAATGGGGAATTAGCTCAGTTGGCTAGAGCGTCCCGACTTGCAGTCGGGAAGGTCGTCGGTTCAACTAGTAATTTGAAATAATGGGGAATTAGCTCAGTTGGCTAGAGCGCTTGCATGGCATGCAAGAGGTCGTCGGTTCGACTCCGATATTCTCCACCACCGCCCGCCTAAGCTGATAGCGAAGGCGGTTTTTTATTAGTGCGGATTAAAACGCAAAGCGAAATGATCGGAAGGTTGTTTCGCTTTTTTATTTGTTCACGAATTAGCTCAGTAGCTGAGAGCGTCCCGACTGGCAGTCGGGAAGGTCGTCGGTTCGACTCCGATATTCTCCACCATTGCCCGCCGAAGCTTGTAGCGAAGGCGGGTTTTTATTTGTGCGGATTACAACACAGGGCGAAATGATCGAAGGGTTGTTGTGCTTTTTTGTATGCGTTTGCGAATTAGCTCCGTTGATTGGGCGTCTTCAAGAAAAGATGAACGTGCAGTAGATCAAGCCCGGCTTTTCTCCCTGATTAAATTTAGTGAAATTCACGTTGACTTACCTACTTCCAAAATATTACAAGAGCAAGGTTTCGTTTGAAACCGCTCCGATGATTTGCCTTTAATTATAGAAGCTATGAAATTTCCAATTGAACAGTTTGAACAGCATATTCACGAAGCAATCCTGAAGCGCGGCTTGTCCTATTTTAAAAGTGGTGCTGTGCGCACGTTTGAAAAGATTTCGAAAGGATGCTACGAGGCCATTGTAGAGGGTTCAGTGGACTATACGGTTCAAATCAAAGTGAACAAAGGAGTTGTTACTGATTTCTCCTGCGATTGTCCCTACGATTCCGGGCCTGTCTGCAAACATGTAGCGGCCGTTCTATTTCATATGCAGCAGGATGAATTGGATCTGCATCCCGCGGAAGAGGGCAGTAGAAAAAGGAGCGGTAAGAACAAAGCCAGCATCCAGCCACGCAAAAAGTCAAAGACCGTTGCAGACCAGGTTAAACATATATTGAGCACCGTTAGTCACCAGGAATTGATGGCGTTTATCCTGGAGAATACAAAAACAAGCAGGATATTGAGGGAAGTATTCCTGGCTTCTTTTGCACATCATAACGCAGAAGAAACGCAACAATTCTATAATGAGCAGGTTAAATCAATTTTGAGGCAATCTGCCGGTCGTCACGGATTCATCGATAGGGTGGAGGTATCGCACGTGCATAAATTGATATCTGGCCTGATCAAACAGGCATATAAGCAATACGCGCAGAAAAACTATAAGAGCGTCATTTTTCAGTGCTGTGCGATTGCCGAAGAGATGACGGATGCGCTTCAGTTTACCGATGATAGCAATGGTGACGTGGGCGATTGCATTTTCCAGTCGTTGGACCTCTTGCAGGAAATAGCGTCCAATAAATCATTGCCGGAAGAAGCGCGTATTCAGTTATTGCAATACTGCATTCAGGCACATGAAACAGGCAGGTTTGCAGGCTGGGACTGGCATTTCCAATTGATCCACGTTGCGATGGATTTAATTCGGGCTGATGAGGAAGCCGATATTGTGATTGCACTGCTTAAAAGGAAACAATCCGGAACTTTTGAATCGGAGCAGTCAAAGACCCTACTGCTGGAAGTGCTGTCCAGGTTCAGGAGCGAGAAAGAGGTAGATGCATTTGCCGAACACAATCTGTCTAATCCAGACATCAGGGAATCGGTAATTAAAAATGCATTGTCAAAGCGCGATTTTGCAAAGGCGATACGAATTGCAAAAGAAGGATTAGTATATGATAAAAAGGACCGCCCGGGATTGCTCATGAGGTGGTACGACTGGCTCCTCGTAATTGCAGGCAGACAAAAGGACAATCAAAAGATTGTAGAATATGCCAGAATATTATTCGTTCAATCTGTTTACGAGAAAGCGGGTTACTACAAAATGTTGAAGGCAAATGTGCCGCCAAATGAATGGGCCAATTTTGTGAGTCAATTAGTAAATGATGTAAGGAAGCATAGTCGTTTCGGCGACTCCGCGTTAATTGCGACGATATTTATTTGGGAGCAACAATGGGAGAATCTGCTCAATTTTGTAAAGGAGGCGGACCTTAGTCTTGAAGGAGTGTACGCCTACGAGCAATACCTGGTGAAAGATTATCCAAACGAACTTGCGGGACTCTATAAAGAACGAATTATTGAACGTTTGGATAATAGCAACGATCGGAAAGGGTATCAGCAAGCCTGCCGTTATTTAAGAAGAATGATTAAACTCGGCGCAGGAAATATCGTAGAGGCGATGATCCAGGATCTCCGCCGGAAGTATCCTAAAAGAAAGGCATTGTTGGAAGAACTAAATCGAATGTAGCAGTCGTTCCGCTGAAACCCTTGCTGCGTAAAAGGGGTGGCATAATGGTGTTTGGCTATAGCAGATGGCGAAAATAGAAAGCGTCCTTGCATTGCCCGCTTGCAGATGGCCAAATAAAAGAACACGAAGCAATGGAAAAGCTGTTTTCGTTTTGCCATAACAGTTTTAGTGGCTGGTTTACGGACTTGTGTAGTTCAAAAAATGAACTCGGTCATCCATCAATAATTGATACATTGTGTAGTATGACATCACGCCTCTTGTTTCGACTGTTCCTATTGGTGAGTTGCCTGTCATTAACGGAAGCGTATAGCCAAAATGCGATTGTGTCCGCTGAATTTATTTATGACAGTGCTTCTTTTACATCTTGTCATGCCGCCACGATTGCGGAAACACCCGCTGGCATGGTGGCTGCCTGGTTTGGCGGGAGCGGGGAGGGGAATGCCGACGTGGATATTTGGGTAAGCCATTATCAAAACGGGCATTGGACTACACCGGTGATGGCAGCAGACGGTCGTATCAATGATAGTACCCGTTATGCCTGTTATAACCCGGTGCTGTACCAGCAACCCAGGGGACCGCTGCTATTGTTCTATAAAATCGGACCTAACGTACAGGGATGGACGGGCTGGATGAAACGGTCCAATGACAATGGCCTGCACTGGGGACCCGCGGAGGCTTTGCCAAAGGGAATACTGGGACCTATTAAGAATAAGCCGGTTCTCATTAAGGGAATTCTTGTTTGTCCGTCGAGCACCGAGGATAGTGGCTGGCGATCGCATTTCGAATACACGAAGGATTGGGGCAAACATTGGAAAAAGTCTGTTCCCCTCAATGATGGTAAAATGATTTCGGCCATACAACCCAGTATACTCAGTTACCGCAACGGCCGCCTGCAGGCCATATTCCGCAGCATGAACAGTACGGTGAATACCGCCTGGAGCAGGGATGGCGGTCTGCATTGGTCGCCGGTGGTGCCAACAGAATTGCCCAACAATAACTCCGGACTGGATGCAATAACGTTGAAGGATGAACGCCAGTTGATGGTGTACAACCATGTAAAGCCGCCGCCCGGGGCAGATGAGGGGAGAGGTGCACGTACACCGTTGAATATTGCCTTGTCATCCGACGGCATACATTGGAAGATGGTTCTTGTCCTGGAAAACACGCCCGGTGAATTTTCTTATCCCTCTGCGATACAATCCAAAGACGGCCTGGTACATATTGTATATACCTGGAACCGGGTTAAGATCAAACACGTGGTTATTGACCCGAAGAAGCTGGCGAACTGATGGCTGTCGTTTGTATTCAACTTTTACGTTTATCGGGTACTGCAATCCAGGGCAACCACGATCTTATTCCAATTTGCACAGTGAAAAAAGGTCACGAAACTATCGGGCAGATGCGATCATCCGCCTGATAAATGACAGTAGCGGTACTAATAGCTGTCAGAATAAAATGTGGATCGCGTTTAATTTATAGTTCCTATATTAGTATCGTTCTAAAACAGTCTTGCCCATGGGTGCCGTTTCTCTGATTGTGCTAGTTTGCGCCGCCATTGCGTTTTCAGCCGGCGGTATGGCCATCGCAAAGATTTTTGTAAAGGGCACGAAAAATCCGCAAAAAGGACAGGCTTACGAATCGGGTATCCCCAGCAGCGGTAGTCCCTGGCACCAGTTCGACGTAGGTTATTAT
>JAGWTK010000030.1 GCA_028876035.1 Bacteroidota bacterium | reverse complement strand
AAAAGCCCTTAGCTGTTAGCATTTGGCTGTTAGCTGACAGCTAATAGCTAATAGCCAGCAGCCAACGGCTTGCATTTCCCCGCTTTTTCCTAGATTTGCCGCCTCATAAAATGAATGTATGGCAACTACAGCAGACATCAGCCGTGGCATGATCATCAAATTAGATGGCAGTTTATACAGTGTCGTGGAGTTTGGTGAAAATAAAACGGCCCGCGCCGCCGCAAAGGTTTGGGCAAAATTGAAAGGGGTAGATAATTCCCGCAGTATTGAGAAGACCTGGAACAGTGGTGATAATATCTTCCCGGTTCGCGTAGAGCGTAAAGAGTACCAGTATCTTTATAAGGATGATACGGGTTACAGCTTTATGGACAATGAAACCTTTGAGCAGGTGACCGTACAGGAAGCGATGGTAGACGCTCCAAAATTCCTCAAAGAAGGTATGCAGGTAAGCGTACTCTTCAATACAGAAACTGAGCAGCCAATGTCGGTTGAACTGCCCGATAAAATTGTGGTAGAAGTTACCTACAGTGAGCCGGGTATGAAGGGTGATACGGCCACCCGCACATTGAAACCTGCTACCGTTGAAGGCGGACCGACCGTGATGGTTCCGTTGTTTGTGAACGAAGGGGAAAAAATCCGCATCAATACCAAGACGGGTGAATATGTTGAGCGCGTAAAAGAGTAATAGCTGGCGCAGCCGCAGCGGACAGATTTCTGAACAGCCCGGGGTGCCGGGTTTTTCTGCAGACAAGGCTGAAAACCATTAAAATAGAAAAAATTACGGTTCACAGTTTTCTCTTATCTTAGCCACCCAATCAAAACAGAAAAAATCAGCTATATGGATTTTAAACAAATACAGGAACTGATTCGACTGATCAACAAATCCAATATCGGAGAGATTTCCGTTGAAGAGAAAGGATTTAAAATCGTTATCAAGCAAAAGCAGGAAAACATACAGCAGGTAGTAACTGCTGCTCCCGTATACGCACAGGCACCGCTGCCGGCACAAGCACCTGCGGTACAGCAACCGGCGACTGCCGCACCCGAAAAAGCCAAGTCTGCCCCCGAACCCGCGCAGGCATCCAACCTTATCACCATCAAAAGTCCCATGATCGGCACTTTCTACCGCCGGTCTTCACCCGACAAGCCACTGTTTGTAGAAGTAGGCGACGAAGTTACGCCTGGCAAGGTGGTGTGTATTATTGAAGCGATGAAGCTGTTCAACGAAATCGAAAGCGAAGTGAGTGGTAAAGTGGTGAAGGTATTGGTGGACGATGCTTCCCCGGTTGAATTTGATCAGCCGCTTTATCTTGTTGAACCCATGTAAGGATTGTGAAATTGCCTGGGCGGCGCTGGCCGGCCAGGTGCGTGAAAATGAGTTTGTGGTACAGGTGTCCCTGTTAAACCATCACTCTGTTTTCGCATTTTTCATTTTACACCTGATTAGATTTTGAATCTATGTTTAAAAAAATTCTGATAGCCAACAGGGGAGAGATTGCGCTGCGTGTAATTCGTACCTGTCGCGAAATGGGTATCAAAACCGTAGCTGTTTATTCCACGGCTGATAAAGATAGTCTGCACGTAAAATTTGCCGACGAAGCGGTTTGTATCGGCAAAGCACAGAGTGCTGATTCTTACCTCAACATTCCGCACATCATGGCGGCCGCAGAAATCACCAATGCGGACGGCATTCACCCGGGTTATGGGTTCCTTGCAGAGAATTCAAAGTTCGCCCAGATATGTCTCGACCATGGCATTAAGTTCATCGGACCCAATCCGGATATGATCAATGCGATGGGCGATAAAATAACTGCGAAAGACACCATGATCAAAGCCGGTGTGCCAGTGGTGCCCGGAGGTAAAGATTTGCTCAGCGGCCTGGATCATGCAAAGGGTTTAGCCATTGAAATTGGTTACCCGGTTATTTTGAAAGCAACCGCTGGTGGTGGTGGTAAAGGTATGCGTGTCGTTTGGAGCGAAGGAGAACTGGAAAAGGCTTACAGCACGGCGAAGATGGAAGCTGCTGCTTCTTTTAAGAACGATGGCATCTACATGGAAAAATTTGTAGAAGAGCCACGTCACATTGAAATACAGGTAGCAGGTGACCAATACGGAAAGGTTTGTCACCTCAGTGAACGCGATTGTTCTATTCAACGACGCCATCAAAAACTGGTAGAAGAGTCGCCTTCACCATTTATGACGCCGGAATTGCGTCAGAGAATGGGAGAAGCAGCTATCAAAGCCGCTTCTGCTATCAATTACGAAAGTGTGGGAACCATCGAGTTCCTGGTAGATAAGCACCGCAATTTCTATTTCATGGAGATGAATACCCGTATTCAGGTAGAACACTGCGTTACGGAAGAGGTGGTGAATTTTGATTTGATCAAAGAACAGATCAAAATCGCAGCAGGCGAACCCATCAGCGGCGAGAACTACGAACCGCAGATGCACGCCATCGAATGCCGTATCAATGCGGAAGACCCCTACAATGATTTTCGTCCGAGCCCTGGCCGTATCACCGTCCTGAATCAACCGGGCGGGCACGGTATCCGTGTTGATTCGCATGTGTATGCCGGTTATACCATTCCACCTTACTACGATTCCATGATCGGAAAGATCATCGCTACGGCGCGTACACGTAAAGAGGCGATCGATACTATGCACCGCGCACTGACAGAGTATGTAATTGAAGGCGTGAAAACCACGATTCCGTTCCACCTGCAGCTGATGAAGGACGAACGTTTCCGCAGCGGTGATTTCAATACCAAATTCCTCGAATCTTTTACTTTACTATAACCGCTCAGGTTAGCAGACACAGGGCCTGGCTGAGAATGCCGGGCTTTGTAGTTTTCATGGATTTTAAAAGTTTAAGGGTTGAATAGTTTAAGAGTTCTTATGTGCAGCGGAAAAAATTTTTTGCAGGCCTGGTCTTTGGGTAACAAGCACCTGAGCAATCGGCTCGCCGATGGAAATTAAACGAGTTGCACAGGAAGAACTTTTAAACCCTTAAACATTTAAACCGTTAAACTTTCAAAGATTAAACTCCCTCACCAGGTCATCAATTCTGCTCTCTACTCCAAAAAAGGATGCCAGCCTCCGAATGACTTCCTCCACCATCGCATCCGGACAAGAAGCACCGCTGGTCATGAGGATCGATACCGGATTTTTTTTGGGAAGCCAGGAATGGGTTTCCAGTTCCTGTTTGCTGTGGAAATTATAATGCAGTATTGAATGGTCGGACAGTAATTTGTCGGCGCTGCTGATGAAATAGGTGGGTAGTTTTTCTTCACAAAGCTCTACCAGGTGGGTTGTATTGGAAGAATTATAACCGCCCACAACAATGGCCAGATCGGCGGGTGTACCCAACATGCCGGCCGCGGCCGACTGGTTATCGTTCGTGGCATAGCAAAGCGTATCGCGCGTATCCGCAAACCTGGATTCAATTGTTTTTTCGTCCAGCTGGTAGTGATCCATCATGAGCTGCTTCAGGTAAGCTGCAATCGCTTGTGTGTCGGTGGCCAGTTGTGTTGTTTGGTTAACAACTCCCAATTGCCGCAAATCTTTTGCTACATCAAACCCGTTGGAATAGCGTCCTGCGAAATATTGGTAGAACAATGCCGGATCCTTAGTGCCGGTAATGAAATGACCGAGCTCGATCGCATCGTTCATATCATTTACGATGACAGCCGGCGCGCCGGCAGCTGCATGGGAGAAGGTAGCCCTTGTTTCTTCATGTTTTGGTTTGCCGTGTATGACGATGCTGTAACCTTTTACTGCAATCTGTTCACTTCGGTTCCAGACTTTTTCTACAAACGGGCAGGTTGTGTTGTATCGTTCAGTCTTGATGCCTTTCTCATGCAGCAGTTGCTCAGTTTGAAGCGTTGTACCAAAGGCGGGAATCAACACGATATCATCTTCCCGCAAATCTGAAAACGGTATGATTTGTTTGCCATAGGTATCCTGTAAAAATTGGATGCCACGTTCCTGTAAGTCGGCATTTACTTTTGGGTTGTGGATCATTTCGCTCAGCAGGAAGATGCGCTGGTGGGGATGTTCATCGATGGTACGAAAAGCAATTTCGATAGCATTTTCTACGCCATAACAAAATCCGAAATGACGGGCAAGGTAGATATGGAGCGGGCCGAAGTTGAGCAAAGTAGGCGTAAAGTCCTTCTTGAGTTTATCGGCCTGCTTACGCTGGTTTTTCACTGCGGTAATCAGCGGACTCCGGTAAGTAAGGGGAACATTGAACGTTTTCATGAAGGGGCAAAGGTACAAACTTAGGAACAAGCCACTGCGGCAGGTAAAATGCGTATCTTACCGGCAGGTCAATTCAATTACACATATGGAGCGATTCAAGACGGCAGACTGGGCCCTGGATACCAATATTTACGAAGTGAACCTCCGCCAGTACACCGCAGAGGGAACCTTTAACGCATTCTTAAAAGAACTGCCCCGCCTGCGTGAGATGGGTGTTGAAACGCTTTGGTTTATGCCCATCACGCCAATTAGTGTGGTAAAGCGGTTAGGTACATTGGGTAGTTATTACGCCTGCAGCAGCTATACGAAAACCAACCCCGAATATGGAACCATTGCAGATTTTCGTAACCTGGTGTCCGCGGCGCATAGCCTGGGTTTTAAAGTGATCATTGATTGGGTAGCCAACCACACCGGCTGGGATCATGAATGGACAAGGTCGAATCCTGAATTTTACCGCCGCAATGCCGACGGGCAGTTTTACGATAACCATGGTTGGGAAGATGTTATCGACCTGAATTATGATGTGGAAGCATTACAGCAGGCAATGATCAAAGCCATGCAGTTTTGGATAAGCGAATGTGGTATCGATGGGTTTCGCTGCGATATGGCTATGTTGGTACCCCTCGAATTCTGGCGCAGGGCAAGGAAAGAACTGGAAGCAGCAAATGGCACGCTGTTCTGGCTGGCAGAATGCGAAGAGATTTCTTATCATGAAGTCTTCGATGTTAGCTATGGCTGGAAATGGCTGCATAAAATGGAGGCATTTTCGAGAAAAGAGACGGATATCAACGGACTGAATGAAGTACTCAGTTACTACAAAGACATGTTTCTGCCAGGGGCCATGCACGCCTTGTTCACCACCAACCACGACGAAAACTCGCACAGTGGCAGCGAGTACGAACGAATGGGCGATGCGGCGCAGATTTTTGCCGTGTTTTGCGCTACCTGGGAAGGAATACCACTTATCTATAGCGGCCAGGAACTGCCCAATAAAAAACGATTAAAATTTTTTGATAAGGATCAGATCGACTGGACAGGGACCAACCAATTCCACGGATTTTTTCAGACACTGCTCACACTGAGAAAACAAAACCCCGCCATGAAATCCGGCACAACTGAAACGGTTACCCGCCGGTTGCATACCGATGCCAATCATTTTGTATTTGCCTTCCTGCGCCGGCACGAAGCATCCGGGCATGAGGTGTTGGTGTTGCTTAACTTGTCGGACCAGGACAAACCCCTAGTGACCGTTCACGAGGATTCACTGAGCGGCGTTTACACAAATGTATTCAGCAAGAATGAACGGGATTTTACCAGCGACAGGCATTTTGCACTGAGACCGTGGGAGTGGCAGGTGTATAGTAAATAGCTGCTGGCTGCTAGCTGCTAGTAGCCAGCAGCTAAAAGCAAAAGCCGGAGCATTTTACTTCTCCGGCCTTTTGAAAAAGGATATATCCTGGCTAATGCCCTGTTGTATTAGTTGTCGCTACCGAGGCGGATGGTGTAGGGATACACACCTTCGTAACCGGGGTAAACGCCTTCAATTTTTACGGCGCTATTCGGTGTTTTTTCCAGCTCTTTCCGCAAATCATCGATCGACAGTACTTCTTTCCCGTTCACTTTTGTAATGACGAAATTGTCTTCGATGCGGGTTCTGCTGAAAGCGCCTTTTTCATCCATCGACTTGATGCGCACGCCACCTTTGATACCAATCTCTGCTGCATCTTTTTTGCTGATGGTTTCAAAGTCGGCTCCAAGTTTGTCAAGAATAGAAGTTTTTACCACTTCTGTATTGCCGCTGATGTTTTTCAGCAATACTTCGGTCGTATTTTCTTTTCCATCGCGTACATAGGTAACTTTTACTTTGTCGCCCGGACGAAGGATGGCAATCTGCCCTACCAGGTCGGCACCCGAATTAATATTTGCACCATTGATGCGGGTAATGAAATCACCTTGCTGGATGCCTGCTGCTGCGGCGCCACCGTCTTTGGTAACACCGGTAACATATACCCCTTCGCCGTCTTTGATGCCATTTTGTTTTTTCATGTCATCGCTCAGGTTGCTGGGGGCGTAGTTAATGCCGAGGTAGGCACGTTGTACCGTACCGTATTTCATCAGGTCGGTAGTAATTTTTTTAACGATGTTCACGGGGATGGTAAATGAATACCCCGCATATGAACCAGTGGGTGATGCGATGGCAGAGTTAATGCCAATCAGTTTTCCTTCAGGGTTGATGAGCGGTCCGCCACTGTTACCAGGGTTTACGGCTGCATCTGTTTGAATAAAAGATTCAATAGGCGTTTTGCTCTGGCGGCGGTTGATGTCCAGTGTTCTACCTTTGGCGCTCACGATACCTGCGGTAACGGTGGCTTCCAGGGTGAGGGGATAACCCACGGCCAATACCCATTGTCCTACCTGTACATCATCAGAATTTCCATAGAGCAGGAAGGGCAATCCCTTCGCATCAATCTTAATAATGGCCAGGTCACTGCTCGGGTCGGTGGCTATCAATTTTGCTTTAAACGATTTCTGATTGCTCAAGGTAACGTTGATCTCATCGGCTCCGTCGATCACGTGGTTATTGGTCACGATATAGCCGTCTTCACTAATGATGGCACCCGAACCGGAAGCCATTTGGGGAAGACTGCGGCTGCGGTCACCAAAAAGGTCATCGAATCCATCGCCAAACAAATCCGAAAACGGATTGCGGGTTCGGGGAAGATTATTGGTAGCGATGGCGTTTGTTTTGGTTTTGATGTGTACGGTGGCGGGGATGGCTGCGCTGGCGGCTGCGGTAAAGTCGGCCGGTGCATTGTTCAACCCGGTAACGCCATCGAATTTGGCGTAGTTGGCGGGCGTTTTGCTGGTTCCGCCGGATACCTGCGACTCGTACACGTAGGTATCGTTTTTCGTGATTTTGTTGTAGGCCCACATACTGCCCACTGCGGTAGTGGCGCTGATTAACATAATGGCTGCTACTTGCTTAAGTTTCATACGTGTAAAATTTATCAGGGATGGGACTTCAAAATGAATGCCTGTTCCTTGTACAAAATAACGAAGCCGACAAGATTGCGTTTTCCCGCCCATCGTGTTTAACAAATGTTTTACTAAGGGCTTCGTACTTGTCATTTAAAGTTAGTAAAAAAAGACGGGTTGGCAGATCATTAGTCCAGAGTCGGTAGTCCTTAGTCCGTGGTCGGCAGTCCGTAGTCCATATTCGATAGTCAAGAGTCGGGTCAAAATTCAAGTCCGGCGATGGCTTTTGCGATAAGATTATCCGTCCGTCTATAAATCTCTGGGACTACCCGCAACACATGAAGCTGCACAGAAGAACTTTAAACCTTAAACACTTAAACCTTTAAACTTTCCAGGAACGCCATCGTATCCACCCCGTCTGCATAGTCGCCGATACCCGGACACTGGGCCTTCCCGAACGGAACCTGCCCATGACCAATAACGCATTGCACCTCGGGATTTGTATGCAGGGCTGACAGAATTTCAGCGGGATTGCCTTCATAGTATTCGTAGTTCAGCCGGCTGATGGCGGAGAAAATCGCGGGGTTTTCTACGAGCAGCAGTGACCCGTTGGTCATGTAATACTGTTTGTTGAGCAGGAGCAGGGCCAGCTGGTAATCGTAATTGTTTTTGTATTTGTGGTGTTCGATAAAGCCAGCGTACTTTTCGCTGGTTCGCAGCAGGGGCACGAAGTCGTAGTCTTTTGGTACGTACAGTTTGGTTACGTTGCGGCAGCCCAATCCGAAATACAAGTGAATATCATCTGCCAGGGCTTCCAGTTCAGGCCCGGTTTCATTGCCATCCAGCACTGCCACTGAACTGCGGTTTTTGCGAATGATGTGCGGGTATTTGGAGAAATAATAATCGAAGTAACGGGCAGCGTGATTGCTGCCGGTGGCAATGTATGCGTCGGCGCCTTTCAGCATTTCTGCGAATACGGTTTGTTGCCGGATGGAAGGAAATCGGACAGCCAGGTGGTCGATTACATGAGGAAGGAGCACGGCGTCTTTGGAAGACAGTTTAACAAGTGCCTTATGTCCGCTCAGCAATACACAAAACCAATCGTGAAAACCAACCAGCGGAATGTTTCCGGCCATGGTAATGCCAATGGTAAGCGGTTTTTGGAGTGCTGCTTCTAACTGATAGTTGTCAGCGAAACGACTGATTGTAGCAGGGTCAAGAAAGGCTGTAGCAATATTGGAGGCTGCGAGACGGATGAATTCCTCAGTAAACCAACCATTTTGGCGGTTCGCAGCGGCGATGGCCTCTTTCCAGGAAGGAGCATCTGATTGCAGGTAGTCGCCGAGTTCAGTCAATAAAAGAATACGCTCTTGTAAATTCATTTCACCTCATTAAATTTGAGGTGTAAAGATAATTGTAAACTAAACCATTAAATTCTCTGCGCTATGGCTATAAAAATTACAGAAGAATGTATCAACTGCGGCGCCTGCGAGCCCGAATGTCCGAATAATGCTATTTACGAAGGTGGCGTTGAGTGGGCTATCTCCGATGGAACCACCGTAAAAGGATCATTTACCCTGCTCGACGGAACTACGGTAGATGCCAACCAGAAAAATGCGCCTGTTAGTGTAGATACCTACTATATCACTCCCAATAAGTGTACCGAGTGCCAGGGCTTCCATGAAGAGCCGCAGTGCGCTGCTGTTTGCCCGGTAGATTGCTGCGTTCCGGACGAAATGTACAAGGAGACTGTAGACGAGTTGATGGCAAAGAAAGAAAAGCTGCACGCCTAGTGTGCAGAACTTTTTAACACGGAAAACTTTTTCTGCGTTCGAAAAGTTTTTACCTTTCTGACAGCAAATTGTTTTCACCTGTAGCGCAAGCTACACTCAATAAGCGGGTGATATGTCCCGCTGAAAATCGGGTGAAGGGTTGTACAAAATTACCCTTCACCTTTTTTTTGCCCTTTCGCTAATTTCAGGGACCGTTTTTTTCTTACTGATTTTTACTCAATATTTGTGTACCGTTGACCCAACAACGGCATCTTTCAGCTATGGCAGGAAAACCCAATATTGCATTTGTTACAGGCGGCTATTCGGGAGAAGCGGTGATTTCTTACAAAAGTGCCGTTACCATTCAGAAAAACCTTGATAGTTCGCTTTTCAATGTGTTTACCATAGATATTGCCCGCAGCGGCTGGACCTATACCGATCCCCAGGGGCATACAATACCGGTGAACCGCGATGACTTTACCCTTACGGTCAACGATAAACGCATTCAGTTTGATGCCGTATTGATAGGCATACATGGTACACCGGGGGAAGATGGAAAACTCCAGGGGTATTTTGATATGCTGGATCTGCCCTATACGTCCTGCGATGCAGCGGTATCTGCCCTCACTTTTAACAAAAGATATACGGTAGCTGTTGCGGCCTTTTCTGGTATACATGTTGCAAAGTCTGTCTTACTAATCAAGGACCGTTTTGGCAGTCCGGAAGAAGTTACCAGGCAGTTGAATTTCCCGGTATTTGTAAAGCCCAATAATGGCGGCTCCAGTATCGGCATGTCGAGGGTAAATGATCCCTCCGAAGAGCTGGGAAAGGCCATTGAGAAAGCCTTTAAGGAAGATAACCAGGTGCTGGTAGAAGAGTTTATCCAGGGAAGGGAGTTTACAATTGGCGTTTACCGGAGCAAAGGGGAAATTATCACGTTGCCATTTACCGAGATAAAAACGAAAAAGGAGTTTTTTGACTTTGAAGCAAAGTATACGGCAGGGTTCACAGAAGAAGTGACGCCGGCGGTAGTAGAGGAAAGCATTGCAGAAAAAGTGAGAGCGGCGGCTAAAAAGATTTACCAGGTCTTCAACTGCCGCGGGGTTATCCGGATAGATTTTATTTACAATGAAGCAAAAGGCGAACCGTACATGCTGGAGATAAATACGGTACCCGGCCAAACAGAAGCGAGTATTGTACCGCAGCAGGTGGCGGCGGCGGGCGGAAACCTCCGCGATTTTTATACGGCTCTTGTGAACGAAGCACTCGATCGCGGCAAATCGAAAGCCTGATATCTATACATAAAAAAACAATCGTGTTTTCATCCATTACCAAAAAGCCACTCTGGGTCAATATCCTTGTTGGGTTAGGCCTCCTCTTTCTTTTATTGTTCCTTTTCATGCTTTCGCTGAATTGGATCACGCACCACGGCAAAATTCTGAAGATTCCGACGGTAACGGGTAAGAGCGTTGCTGAAGCAAGGAAGCAACTCGAAGCGCAGGGGTTCGATATCGTCATCCAGGATTCACTGTATGTAGATACATTGCCGCCCCTGAACGTGCTCAAACAGTTTCCGGAGGCAGAAGCCGAAGTAAAGATCAATCGTACGGTGTACCTTACGATTAACCGGGCGCAGGCACCCCTGATATCGATGCCGCAACTGGTTGGACAAAGCTTCCGCAGTGCGCAAATACTTTTGAAGCAAACGGGTTTGAAACTGGGTGATACCAGCTTTGTACCTGATTTTGCCAAGAACTCCGTAAAGAAGCAGGTGTACAACGGACAGGATATTGTTTTTGGGACCAAGATTCCAATGGGATCTAAAATTGATCTCGTAATAAGCAACGGTATTGCCGATGAAGATGTTTCTGTGCCCAACCTGGTGGGTATGACGTATGGCGAGGCTAAAGTGTTAATGGAAGGGATGAACCTGGAGTTCGGTGTTAAATTATTTGATAAAGATGTTGCCGACTCCGCCGGTGCCTATATCTATTTCCAAAATCCACCCCGGCTTACGGAAGATTATCATGTGAACCGGATTCATCCGGGCCAGTTGATAGATATCCGCTGCGGCGTGAACAAGCCTGTGGTAGATTCTACGATACGACCGCCCGTTCCGCCACCCGCGAATCCCAATCCGAATAATTACTAAAATAAAAGAACGATGAAATCGATTTCGGTTGAACAGTTGAAACAAAGAATGGATGCAGGTGAAAAGCTGCACCTGATTGATGTGCGCGAGCCATCGGAGTACCAGGAGTTCAATATTGGCGCACAGCTGATACCATTGGGAAAGATCCAGTCGATGCAGGCCGATGAACTGGACGGACTCGAGAACGAAGAAATTATTATTCATTGTCGTAGTGGTAAACGCAGTGCCACCGCTGCACTTTTCCTGGAGTCGCAGGGCTTTACCAATACCGTGAACGTAGAAGGAGGGATGCTTGCCTGGCAGGAGAAATTTGCAAAGTAAATACCAATTCAGTGAGGGTATGCTTCGTTGATTCATTTACGGATGCCGTTTTCAGCGGTAATCCTGCTGCCGTTTGTTTTTACGAAGAAGAACTTAAACAGGAAACGCGACAAAACATTGCGCGAGAGATCGGTTTTTCCGAAACCGCTTTTGTTGGACCAGCCGATGCGAAAGGTCATTACCCCATTTCTTATTTTTCTCCGGTAAAGGAAATTCCATTATGTGGCCATGCAACGCTTGCAGCTGCTACTATTATTTTTGAAGGCAGTCCCTTGACTGATCTTTCTTTTCGCACGGCGCACGGTATTGCACTTGCAATTCGAAGGGAAGGCAAACAGGTTGTGATGCAGTTCCCGGTGTATGAACTGGAAGCATTTTCAGCCCCTGTTGAAATATTGAATGCGCTTGGACTGGATGCGATTGTGCATTCAGCTTATAGTCCGGTTAATAAGATTGTGTTACTGGAAATGCAGGGGCATGAACGTCTTGCAGCCTTGCGACCCAACTTCAAAGCGTTGATGGCTTCTTATTCAGGCATCAATGGCGTGTTGGTAACAGCGGCATCTGCCGATACCGGATTCGACTACTTTTATCGTTATTTCTGGCCCTGGGCAGGAACGAATGAAGATCCTGTTACGGGAGGCGTACAAACTTTTCTCGCAAAATATTGGGTGCAGAAATTGGGTAAGAAAAAAATGAACGCCTTCCAGTGTTCAGTGCGGGGAGGTAGTATGCAGACCGTGTTAGCAAACGATCATGTACTTATTTATGGCCAGGCCGTGGTTTGGCTCCGCGGCGAAATCAATATGTAAGCGATGACAATACTGGTATTGCGACAACTTTTTGCACGTGATTTGGGGCGACTCGTCAATGAGCTCAGGCTGTACAAAAGGGAAGAAGCCATCTGGCAAAAAGCGGCTTTGATCAATAACCCTGCAGGTAACCTTGCACTGCATATTATTGGGAACCTCAATACCTATATCGGCGCTGTACTGGGGAACAGCGGTTATATCCGCAACCGTGAAGCCGAATTTTCTACTACCGGCGTTAGCCGCGACTTACTCATAGCGCAATTAGAAGAAACTGCCCGAATCGTAGAGCAGACGCTGGCGACGCTTCCCGAAAAGCAATTAAATGACGAATTCCCAATACTCGTCTTTGAAAAGCCGAGTTCCACTGCATTTATGCTGATACACTTGGCTACTCATTTATCCTATCATCTTGGCCAGGTGAATTACCACCGGAGGTTGCTGGACAATGGACAGGTAAGGTAGAAACCTTGAATAACATCTTTCTGTCCGCCAACCCCTACCTGCAAACACGAATCGTAGTTTTTTGTGTAGATACCATAGCTCGGTGGATGCGCCTTGAGGTATCAAATAGGAAGGTTATCAGATCCCAGGATTGTAAGGAAATCCGGAAAATCACCCGTTTGTAGTTAGAAAAAAGCGCTGAGACTTGCACGGGTTACGCCTTGAAACTTGTTGATGGTTGAGTGGTTTTGGATAAGCCGGTCACTGGCTGGATAGCGCATTTTTTCGATGCGGGTTCTGTATGAGTCAATGGTCAACATTGGTTTTCAGACCATTTGGTCAGAACACCTGCACTGAGGACTTCTTCAGTAGAGTTGTTCAGAAAGACTGTTCAGAGAAGTTGCTCAGAAGAGTTGCTCAGAAGAAACACCCGAAAAACACCGCCTGGCGATGAGGGAAAAACCTTCCTTACCCTAATAGAGTAGAGCCCATTTGTATTTCATCTGGTGAGTTCATCAGAAGACGTCTTCAGAAAACCTGTTCAGAGAGCTTCTTCAGACAAGTTGCTCAGAAGAAACTCCCGAAAAACACCGTCAAGCGATGAGGGAAAAACATTCCTGGCTGCCATTGAGTAAGGATTATCTTCATTTCATCTGATGGGTTCATCAGAAGTCTTCTTCGGAAGACCTGTTCAGATAGACTCTTCAGACAAGTTGCTCAGACAAGTTGCTCAGAAGAAACTCCCGAAAAACACCAACAGCTGCTGATGGAAAAACGACGCTTTTGGCCATAACAGTCGGATCGCATTTGAAATGACTATCGCTAACTTCTCCAAAAAACAGAAAGCACATAGGAATATGTGCTTTCTTGTGACCGTTGTAAAAAGGCGATCTTAAAACTTCATATTCACCGCCAGCATAAAATTTCTTCCCGCCATCGGGAAATAAAAATTCTCCCTTACAAGCGAATGGTAGTAGATATAACTATACGTGTACCCATTCGATTCGTACTGGCGGTTCCACAGGTTATTGATACGTGCCACCAACACCAGGTTCTTCGTAAATGGTGTAGTAAGATTGTACTGGAAATTGAGGTCTTCTACCAAGTAGCTCCGGATGCTTTTCGCATCACTGCCGGTATTGTCCATATACTGCTTGCCTGCGTACTTCACCGATGTACTCAGCTCCGCATTTTTAAACGGAAACCATTGTAACATCCCCGCTGCAATCAAGGATGGCGAATAGGCCAGGGGCGTTTTTGAGTAGTAAGTCGTATCCTGTTGCACCAAATCAAAATTCACATCGTAGCGCGGCGTATAGTCATAGAAATTTTTGATTTGATTATCACTCAGTGTAAGATTGCCGCTCAGCTGCAGGGTGGGTGTCAGCTTATACCGCGCCTGCAATTCTATGCCTGCACGGTAACTGTCCGGCGTGTTGATGCGTACGGGGTCGCCCACGTCGTTGATGCGACCAGTAAGAATCAGCTGATCCTTATAACGCATGTAGTAGGCATTCAGGCCCCAGCTAAAATCAAAACCGGCTTTTTCAATTCCTAGTTCAACATCGTGCAATTGCTCCCGTTTCGGCGGATTGATTTGCGAACCGGTTTCATAATCATCGCGGTTGGGCTCTTTGTTCGCCATCGCATAAGAGCCATAGATGTTGTAGGATCCCATTGAATAAGTAAGACCAAACTTCGGATTGAAAAAGTTGAACCGGTTATTCACCTGCAGATCGGGAAACTTGCGCGTACCGTTAATGTCGAAATCTACCCTTCGGTACTGCAGGTCAACCAGCGCTTCCAAATGCGACGTGAGTTTGTACTGGTACTTGGTATAGATGTTAAAATCTTTCTTTACTCCTTTGTTGTAATACCAGCGATAATCATACGGTATACCACCATTTGCCGCCCATTCGATATTCCCATAATGCTTACCATCATATTCATTCCATCCACCACCAAGCGTGAACTGATCCTGCTGCGTTTTGTGCAGTAATGAGAAAATAGTACCGTACAAATTATTGTCCAGCCAAAGCCGGCGTATTAAATCGGTGCGTTTAACAGTAGCAGTACCCACCACTACCGGTTGCAAACCATAACTGCTGTACGAGGCATCGTTTTTATACTCTTCGTAATACCCTCTCCCTTTTGTAAGATATACAGCACTGTTAAACGACCAGCCGCGGTTAAGCTGGTGGTTGAAGAAAAGCTGGTAGTGGTCCTGCTGGTAATTATCCGTTTGGTTTGGATACGTAAACATATTGTACTTACGCGGGTTGCTGCCAAACAAATTGGCGGAATCGGCCGAAGTAAAATACAGTGAGCCGAGGTTGTTGTAATAGTGCGTAGTCAGGCTATCAGCATTGTAAAAAAGTTTATACTGCGGAATCCCGTTCCAGGCCTGGTAGGTCTTCTCTGTGCCCGTAATGATATTAAACCTGATTGATGATTTTTCCGTTGTATAGGCCGCACTCGCCAACAAACTTTTCAAATTGGTGCTTCCCCGGTCGATAAAACCATCGCTGCTGATCCGCGAAATGCGTGTATCAAAACTGAAGTGTCTACCCAGTAAGCCCGTTCCGAATTTCACGGTATTCTTCCAGGTATTGAAAGAACCAAAACTATTGTTCGTTTCTGCATACGCTTTTTCGTTGAGCTCGTTGGTGCTGAGATTAATGCTGCCACCAAAAGCACCCGCGCCATTCGAAGAGGTACCCACACCCCGCTGTATTTGAATGCTGTTCAATGATGAACTGATATCAGGCAAATCCACAAAATACGTTCCCTGGCTTTCGGCATCATTATACGGTATCCCGTTTATCGTGACGTTGATACGGGTCGCATCCGTACCCCTGATCCTGATTCCCGTATAGCCCACACCGTTACCCGCATCAGATGTTACAATGACAGAAGGCGTTTGGCTAAGCAGAAAGGGAAGGTCTTGCCCGAGGTTCTGTTTTTCAATGGCCCCTTTGTTAAGATTCGTTTTTGCAAAGGGTGCCTTCTCACCCGCACGCAGGGCTTTTACTTCTACCGGGTCTAGAAACAAATCGGATTTCTTCAATACGATGCCTACGACGTTCGCTGGCAGCGAAATGGTACTGTCTGCCGGGATAAAACCAACACTTGTTACTCTGATGCGCAGCAAACCCTTTAACCGGGTGTTCAGCGTAAGCTGGCCCTGGTCATTGGCCGCAAACACACCGGTTTTTTCGATTTCGATACTGGCACCCGCTACCGGCGCACCGGAAACATCACTTACCTGGAAAATGGTTTTCGACTGGGCGACCACTATTTGGGCCGCGGTCAAAAAGCAAATTCCCCAAAACAATTTTTTCATGGCGAAAATTTGGTAGGAGGCGGGAGGTAAGAGGCAGGAGGCCAGGGCGACAACCGCTTACCTCTTACCTCAGGCCCCTGGCCCTACGGTTAAAAAATTGATTTTGAGGGAAATGCTGCAAAGCAACAGAAGAGAGCAGTTCAATTGGACTCACCTTCCCTGCGCAGGCATTACCCTGTTCAGGTTCTACGGGTATCATCTCAGCCTTCCGCCAAAGCGGTCAGCACCCCGAGGAAACTGTCCCGCCATCAGCGGGATGCCACGAAGGTAGTATAGAATCACAAAAAAATCCTGTAACATTTTGAACACTCCCACGTCTTACAAAAAACAAACACCAACATGAAACGAATAAAACTGCTGTTAGTCGCCTGTACAATGGGCATTGTGGCGTTCGCACAAGACAAAGTTGTAAACGACCCCAACGCCGAAGTGAGAAATGTAGCTTCATTCCATGGAATTAAAGTAGCCACCGGAATCGACCTGTTGTTGCAACAGGGTAACGCCGAAGCTGTGGCCGTAAGTGCTGCCACCAGCGAATACCGTGACCATATTATCACCACCGTAGAAGGCGGCGTACTCAGCATTCGTTTCGATAACAAATGGTACCAGAACTGGGGCGATCACAGAAATAAAAAATTGAAAGCCTATGTATCCTTCCGCCAGCTCGATATGCTTCACGGTAGTTCCGGTGCTCAAATAACGGTAGAAGGTAAAATCAAAGCATCCCAACTGAAACTCGATCTTTCTTCCGGCGCAGGTTTCAAAGGGTCCGTAGACGCCGATCGCTTGTCGGTCGACGGTTCCAGCGGCGCCGTTGCCAATATCAGCGGCAGCGCAGCCAATGCCAGTTTTGATGCCAGCAGCGGATCGGCCATCCATGGTTTTGATCTGGCCAGCGATGTGTGCGATGCAGATGTAAGCAGTGGTGCACTTGTACAGGTGAGCGTAAACAAAGAACTTTCTGCGGAGGCCAGCAGTGGTGGTGATATCCGGTACAAAGGTGCAGGTGTAATTACAAGAGTGTCGACAGGCAGCGGGGGAAGTGTGAAGAAAAACGGGTAAGGGCAATGTGCAAATATGCAAATGTGCAAATGTGAAAATGCCTGTCGGGCTGACTTTGTTCGGACGGGCCTGCCCGGCTGACTCCAGTTAGACGGGTGCGAATTTGGTTCAAATAACATAGTACCGGATGTACAATAATTACAGCGTTTGGATCGAGGGGGTCAGCAGATGATGCCCGTGAAATGAGGGAGACGGTACATCCGGAACTTTGAATTTTGAATGATTGGTGTCCGGGAAAAACTGAAACGATCGATGAAAACTAGCATCAGGTGAGTCTTTGAGGGACTTGATGGAGTTTGGGGGTTGAAGTTGTGAAGTTGACACCAGCCCCGGACTAGATCCGGGGTCCGATAAGCCGCCTTCTTTTTCCGTGGGCTTTGTTGAACTGTAGAAATAGTTGTCGGTTGAAACCCTTGATACTGCCCGGCTTTAATAGGCAAAGGAAAAAGTAGCG
>JAGWTK010000442.1 GCA_028876035.1 Bacteroidota bacterium | reverse complement strand
ACGGAAGGAATAGTCCATCGGCACAAAACCATCGGGCTTTTGTTTCGCGAAGTAATCATCCATGTACTTTTTCGCATTGGCCGAATCCCCCTGGTCAGAATAAGAGTAGGCAATCAGTTTGTAATACCGGGGATCAGCATTAGCGCCCTCCGATGCAATCTTCGCCTGTGACTTACTAATCGCTTCAGGGTAGTTTTTAGCAGCGTATTGATTCGCGATTTTATCATACTCATCCGAAGGCTTCGGATCGGTTACGGTGAGGTATTTGTCGAAATACGTGATGGATTTGTTCACATCCCCATGGAAATACCAGTAATAGTACAACTCGTAATACGCCGGCGCATAGTTCGGGTCCATTTCGATGGCTTTTTCAAACGCAGGCAGGAATTGTTCCTTGTTGTTTTGTGTCAGGTAAATTTTACCGATTTTATATTCTGCCTCGGCATATTTTGGATCAATGCCCAGGGCATTCTGGTAAGAGGTCACCGCAGCACCACCATCTACCAGCTTGCGGTACGCATCGCCCATAATGGTATAGGTAGCCGGGTTTTTGAAATTCTTGATTTGTGTGGCGAGTTTCAGCTTTTCAATCCCGTAATTGGGGTCACCCGCTTTTGTATTGACGTCGGCATTCGCCTGCCCGATGGCATTCAGCACTTCAATATCTTTTCCCTTGGTAAGGCTGATAGCCGTTTCAAAACGCTGGCGGGCATCATTGGTTTTGCCTTCGAGCAGTTCAATATGACCTACACCTACTAAAATAAGGGGTGCTGTACCATTCGTACCAAGTGCTTTCTGGTATAAATCCTTGGCTGCTTGCTGGTTTTTATTGGCAAGGTAAGTCTGGCCCAACCAGTATACCGCAGCAATATCATTCGGGTTTGCTGCCAGTACTTTTTCCAACTGGTCCTGCGCACTTTTATAGCGCTGGTAGTACAGGAATTTTTTTCCCTGATCTACGCTCTGTGCCAACAAAGTGCCTGCACTTATCGCCACGGCAAGCAGGCTTACTGAAAGTTTCTTCATTGTCAATTCCTTTTTTTAATTGGTGCTTGTAAATGTATTAAAATATCCGTTCCAGCCATTTTTTGCCCTAATTTTCTTACGGTTAATTGATCTTGGTGGATCGCACCTCAAAACTCATTCGCGCCGGATACAGGTAGGCCCGCTTGAAGATCAACTGTCCTCTTTCATAGATCAGGAAATTGGAGAATCCGTTGCCAAGGCCATCATAATTTTCTTTTAAAATGTAATACAAACCGCGTACCATGGGGTAGCGCCGGGTGGCAATATTATATTGGTAGGGCTGGGTATATACGACAGGCTGACAAGCAGCACATTCCAGGCTGGCAATCTTCACTTTTTTGAGAAAGCTGTTTTGCTCGGTATCTTCTTTATTGCCAATCCAGCTTACTCCCAGGAAACCGATTGCGTCCGTATTTTTCCCCACGTAATCAATAACACCCTGGCTGCTGGTCGCGGCCACCACATTTTTACCCAGGGGCTGTCCTTTGGCCAGGCTATCACTTACATAGCGCACGGTGCTGGTCGCCTGCAACCCATCCAGCACTACCTTGTACGGATAACCGCTGGTACCCTTTACCAGGGAGCGGATATCGCTCATATCGAACAGCGAGTCTTTACAGGTTTTGTTCACTATCACCGCAATGGCATCCGATGCCAGCTTGCCATACACCGGCACATAACTGAGGCGCGACTTCATCACTGTTTCTTCGTCCCGACTCAATGGACGCGTCACGAAAATCATGCGGATGCTGTCTACATTCAAATCTTTGATACATTCCGCCTCCGGTTTGTAATGTGCAATGATATGCGCTTCCGGGTAAGACGATTCAAACACCTTAATCTGCGAATCAATCACGGGCTTGAATGATTCATCGGCACTGATATGAATCGTACCGAATGTGGGACCTTCCGTGGGCTTCTGGTTGGAGCCGCCACAGCTGCTCAGCAAGGGAACCATGATACAGGCAGCCATGAGCTTTTGAAAAGTGGCTATGAGGCGGGAACGGTTCATTCTGAAAAATAATTTTTTTTATACCCCCTGTAGATGCGGAAACCGCCATAAAGGAGACAGAGCACCACGAACGCATAGCGGAAAGCGGGTGTAATATCAAACTGGATGTTAAACTTATCAGCAAAAAGATAGAAAAGCCCAAAACCAACAATCATAATCCCCATGCCATAGTCGAGGATGGATCTGCGGAGTAAATAACGTTTTCCTTTATTGTCTGTGGGATCGATGTTCATAGCTTGCGGCAAGTTACCAAAATTTGCTGTTGATTGTCTCCAATATTAATGCCCGTTTCCGGTGTCCGGGGCTTTCAGGTGATAAGATGCTGCGGAAGTGAAAGTCCATAAAAGCTACGGGTTCCTGGCTGCCAGCTACTGGCTGTTAGCTTTTAGCATCAGCAGGTTCAGAAAGGAGCTTGTTTATCTCTTACACGTGAAAGCAAATGATAAAATAGCCATTAATTTCTGGGCTGGTGTCACGCTGACGCAGGAGGACTTAAAACTTACAACTTACGACTTAGAACTCTTCTTCGCCACGCCGCCCAACTGCAACAGCACGGCTGCCGTTATGCCCGCTGTTTCTGTACGCAGCCGGGTAGTTCCCAACGAAACCGGCTTATAGCGCCTTTCAATGGCTGATGTAATTTCTGCCGGACTGAAGTCTCCTTCCGGTCCTATGAGCACCAGTGGCAATGCTGCACCGGCCAACAGTTCCTGCATTAAATCTCTTTTATTGGGATCCGTTTCGCAATGCGCTATGAAGCGTTGCTGATATGCTTCAAAATGAGTCCAGCTTTTTTCCAGCGTCATTGGTTCATACAGAACCGGCATCCATGTTTGCCTGCTCTGTAGCAAGGCACTCACCAGCACGTTCTGCATCCGTTGTTGCCGGAAATGCTGCTTCTCAGTACGCGCACAAAGCAAGGGAAATATTTCCGCAATCCCCAGTTCAGCAGCCTTCTCCAAAAACCATTCGAACCGCACAGGATTTTTAAGCAGTGAAATACCAATCGCTGTACGTCGGGCAGCCGGAGGAAACCGTTCTATACCGGTGATGGTTACCCGACATTTCTTTTTATGCGGCTCCGCGATGACTGCAGTCGCCAATACCCCCTTCCCATTCGTCAAATGCATCTCCTCCCCCGCTTCCATCCGAAGCACACTCACGATATGACGCGAATTGTCTTCGTCGAGCAGGAGCTCGGCGTGATCTACGATGTGTTCGTTGAAGAAGAAGGGAAGGTTCATCAGGGAGGAAGAAGTTTAAGGTTTAAGAGTTTAAGGTTTAAAGTTCCTTAGGTGCATCTCCCTAAAATTTCAGCCAATAGCATTTCGTGCAACTGGTTTGATCATACATCCAGAAATCCAGCAATCAAGAAATCTAAAAATTATTCTTTGTGCGCACATCCGGAGGTGCATCTCCCTAAAATTTCAGCCAATAGCTTTTCGCGCAACTGGTTTGAACATACATCCAGAAATCCAGCAATCAGGAAATCTAAAAATTATTCTTTGTGCACACATCCAGAGGTGCATCTCCCTAAAATTTCAGCCAATAGCTTTTCGTGCAACTGGTTTGAACATACATCCAGAAATCCAGCAATCAGGAAATCTAAAAATTATTCTTTGTGC
>JAGWTK010000441.1 GCA_028876035.1 Bacteroidota bacterium | reverse complement strand
GTTGAGGTTTGACAGAGAAACCCGATATTTAGAAAGGCGGTTCCGGCTCAGGTAATTTAGCCGGCACACCTGACCCCAAACAATGACGATCAAAGGCAGTTGGACTGACAGCCATCATCTACCAAAACCATTCGCATGCAAACCAGCCAACCCGCAGCAATATGGACCATGGATGCAACCGCTGCAATGGAAACATTCCAAAGCAATGAATCCGGACTCAGCAACGAACAGGCCAACATTCGCAGGAAACAATACGGCTACAACAGCGTAAGCGGGAAAAACCGAAGCAGCAACCTGCTGCTCCTGCTCGGCCAGCTGAAAGCACCGGTTACACTCTTACTGCTGGGAGCGGCGGTACTATCAGCTTTATTGGGGGACAGAACAGATACTTATATCATATTCACCATTGTAGCCATCAGCAGTTTGCTTGGATTCTGGCAGGAAAAAGGTGCAGCCGATGCAGTAGAACAACTGAGTAAACTGGTGCAGGTAAGCTGCAGGGCGTTACGCGATGGTCATACAAATGATATCGCAGCAGCCGATATCGTACCGGGCGATATCATACTATTGTCCGCCGGGGCAATGATACCTGCCGACTGCCTGCTGCTCAGTTCATCAACCTTGTTTGCAGATGAGGCTACTTTCACCGGCGAAAGTTTCCCGGTGGAAAAAACTGCGGGGAAACTCCCTGCCGGTACGCCGCTTAACAAACGTACCAACTGCCTGTACATGGGCTGTCATATCGTGAGCGGAACGGGAAAGGCATTGGTCACTGCCACCGGCGCAGCCACTGAATTCGGGCATATTTCTGATGCCTTACGGTCAAGGATACCCGAAACAGAATTTGAAAAAGGCATTACGCGCTTCGGGTATCTCCTGATGCGTATAACTTTTTTGCTCGTATTTATCATCTTTGCGCTTAATGTTTATTTGCACAAACCCGTGCTCGACTCATTTCTTTTCTCACTGGCATTGGCGGTGGGGTTAACACCACAGTTATTACCGGTAATCGTATCTGTTAACCTGGCCAGCGGCGCACGGAGGATGGCTGCCAAAAAGGTAATCGTTAAACGCCTTTCCTGTATCCCCAATTTCGGCAGCATGACGGTTTTGTGCTCCGATAAAACCGGTACACTTACCGAGGGGACGGCCACACTGAAAGATACAGTGGATGTAAGCGGCCTCCATTCTGAAAAAGTAAAACGCCTTGCCTGGCTGAACGCTTCGCTGCAACAAGGGTTTCGCAACCCAATTGATACCGCGCTCTGCGCATTGAACCAGGAGCATGAAAGCAGCAGCACTTTGCTGGCAGAAATCCCCTACGATTTTATCAGGAAACGGCTGAGCGTTCAAACGAACAGCGAGGGTAGCTGCCTGCTCATCACTAAAGGTGCTTTCGACAGCGTACTGGCCGTATGCACACAGGTGGAACAATCAGATGGAAGACTCGCCGCCATTGGAGAATGTGAGCAGCAGATAAAAAAGATGTATGAACAGCAGACGGCCCTGGGTTACCGCGTACTGGGGATCGCCTGGAAGAACGTTGAACCGGCACCAATCATTGCCGCAGACGAAAAAGAGATGGTGTTTGCAGGCTTTATCACCCTCTTCGATCCACCGAAGAAAGGCGTAAAGGAAACCATTGCACAGTTAAAAGCACTGGGCGTATCACTTAAAGTAATCACCGGCGACAGCGAAGCCGCCGCCCTTACGCTGATGAAAACAACCGGAATTGCCAATCCCGTATTACTAACGGGAAACGATATACGCAATATGAACAGTGCCGCACTGGCCCACCAGGCGGCCCGTACCGATGTGTTTGCTGCCATTGAACCAAACCAGAAAGAACAGATTATCCTCGCCCTGAAAAAGTCAGGCGAAGTAACCGGGTTTATGGGCGACGGCATCAACGATGCACCCGCGCTCCACGCCGCCGATATCGGGATTTCGGTGAATACCGCCGTAGAAGTAGCGCGGGATGCGGCAGATATTATACTCCTTGAATCGGACCTGGGGGTGCTCGGCAGCGGGGTAAAGGAAGGGCGTTACACATTTGCCAATACCATGAAATACATATTCATGGCCACCAGCGCCAATTTCGGCAATATGTTCAGCATGGCCGGCGCCTCGGTGTTTCTTTCGTTTCTGCCTTTGCTTCCAAAGCAAATCCTGCTCACCAACCTGCTAACTGATCTTCCGGAAATGACGATTGCTGGTGATCGCGTTGATCCTGATATCATCAACCGCCCCCAGCACTGGGACCTTCGCTTTATCAAAAAATTTATGGTTGTCTTTGGATTACTGAGCAGCCTGTTCGACTATTGTACATTTGCCTTGCTGCTGTTCGCGCTGAAAGCCAACCAGGCCCAATTTCAAACCGGTTGGTTCACGGAATCGGTGATCTCTGCCGCTTTGATTGTGCTGGTGATGCGAACAAGGTTTTCATTTTTCAAAAGTCGTCCATCCCTTCCGCTGCAACTTACCACGCTGCTTACCTGTATCGTGGTCCTGTGCCTGCCCTGGCTTCCATTTGCCGGTCTGCTTGGGTTTGAACCCTTACCCTTGCGTATTTACGGTTGGCTTTTGCTGATAGTTTTTGGCTATATCATTGCAGCGGAGATTACGAAAAAAATTTTCTACCACCTGGCAATGCCGGTTGGTCAAAGTGAAAAACGATTGTTTTCAAAATAACCCATGCATTCGCCCCCTCCCAGCAAATGATCCTGCATAGCATGGATCAGCGACTTCTTATCAGTATCGGGAGAGATGTCGAGCATCGTATCGAGCGCATACACTTTGAAATAGTAGCGGTGTCGTCCCATGGGTGGACATGGGCCGGTGTACCCCCGTTTGCCTTTGCTGTTCAGCCCCTGCACGCCCCCGGCATATTGCTCAGGTATTACCGCAGCCGGTTCTATATTCCAGGCAATCCAGTGATCGAACACGCCGTTTGGCGCATCCGGATCTTCTACTATGATGGCCAGCGACCTCGTATTTTCGGGCAAAAGTCCGATGCGAATAGCCGGACTTATATTCCTGCCCTTGCAGGTAAATCGTTCCGGGATGGCGGTTCCCCCGGTAAACTCGTCAGCCGCTACCGAAATACCGTGTATGGTTGTTTCCATGATTAAAGGTTTATCAGATAAAAAAAGGCAGACGTTCCCTGCCGAAACGCCTGCCTGCAACCTGTTGCTTATTTCACTTTCATCGTATCTCTTCTATGCCGTTGCGTTGTATCCGGGTATTTCTTCTTGTTGTTCCAGGATGAATCCCGACGCTGATTTGGCACCGTGTCCCAGGCAAAATGTTGCTGAGATGTGCTTACTGTTTTTTCGGACGAGGATGGACTGCCCGCCGCCTGTACAATGGCTATCGAAGCGAAAGCAATACTGGCGCTGATTATCATCTTTTTCATACACTTTTTTTAAGTTAGTCGAATAGAACAACTAACATACCATCCAAATCTTTGCGTGAACGGTTGTATATATGAGGAAGAAACGGCGCATTGCCATACTAATAGCATCTATTGTTCCACAGGTAAGGGCCTTACTTCCGCAAATAGGCAGAAAAACCCTCTTTGCTGTCGAGCGCATGCATCGCGCCCGCGAGTAAGACAAAATAAGCGCACAAAAAAACAACTGCCAGCACTACGGCCCAAACGGCGCGCTG
>JAGWTK010000440.1 GCA_028876035.1 Bacteroidota bacterium | reverse complement strand
CAGGGTATTTACATCAAGGCAACAAGTAGAAGAAAGTTTTAGCCAGAAAGCAGGAATATCAGGTGGCTATGGCTTTTTCAGTGCGGAGTTTGAAGCGGCATTCAATACGAGTGAGAAATCCGATGTTAGCTACGACTACGCTAAATATGAAAGTGACTATAAGCAGTATTCACTGACATTAAAAAATGCAAATGAAGCCAATCTTGCCCCCTGGGTAAAAGAAGATGAGGATTATAAAAACGTTCCCGACGAATTCAATGATGAAACAAGAGAGATGTTTTTCCGCTTCTTTCAAAAATACGGATTGTATTTTGTAAACAGCGTAATCGTGGGTTCGCGCCTTTACTATTGCGCTGCAGTCAATAAATCTGAACACATCAGTGAAAAAGATATTAAGATAAAATTCTCAATGGAGGTAAATGCCGTTTTTTCGGCCAAAGCAAGTTCGGAAACGGAGTGGAAGAAAGTCGGCCGGGAATGGACAACCAACCGCACTGTCAAAATAAATGCGACAGGTGGTGACAGCTCTATCCTCAATATGGCAGTGCCCGACTTCGGCAGCAATGATGAGGATGCGATGAAGAACTGGCGGAAAAGCGCGGAACTAAACCCTTCCATAGTGGACTTTGTTTTAAAGCCGATCGATGCAATTTTTTCTGGTAAGAAAGCGGCAGCAGTACGCAAAGCCATTAAGGAGTACCAGTTGCACCTGATTTTTATCGAATCTAAAACAGGCACCTGTGCAATCGTGGTAGACAACAAACAGTTGTTGCCCTCACCACCCAGTGATGCAAAAAGTCTGGGCTTTCACCTTGCAGCGCTGAACCGCCGAACCCTCAAAATAGAATTCAAACGTGCATATGCAGGCTATGAATGGTGGTCGGGATTGGAAGACATCTACGACAAAATGTTGAATGACATTAAGGCTTACAACAATGATAAGTATATCATCCTTTTTACCAGCTTCTCTTCCTTCGCCCGCACGGCGCCGAATCCGGCGTTTGTCAAATTTCTGAAGAGCTGCGGTGCTGATACAGAACTGGACAGCTGGCTGGATACCAAATCATCCAATTCTGAATACAACAAAGGTACCAGCAGTTGCGATCTCGTACACAACAATTACCTGATGGTGGGTATACCTGGTTCTGATGCGGGCACGGCTCACGAGAAATATACGAGAACCGGAAGTTGTGATACCGGAGCGCACCACTGGTCTCCTGGCGGCGGTAATTGGCTTAACCCGGTTGCCCCTCCGATAGGATTGACCGTTGATCTCTACCTAATCAAAAATGAGAAACTAAACCCGGGGGGACTGGCTGCTCATATCGCGCTACCCAAAACGTACCGTGCACTTGCGAAGCGTAAAAAGATGGCGCCAGCAAAATAGGTCCAGGCCCGACCCGGCTGTAAGATTTGCTGTTGATCATCTGCGCTTTCATTTCAAAATACATTTACCATTAAAATGCAAACTGTGCAAAAGCCCACCGTATTGCTGGTCAGCCAGGGAGCGGCGGCAACAGGTTTCTCGCGGGTGGCAGACGGTATTATCCGGCATTTGCAAGGCGAATACTATTTTCACCAGTTTGCTATCAATGTAAGAAAAAATGAAGTGGAAGGCGACTGGCCCATTTATGGTAATCCCGACCCGCTTGACGCGCATGGATTAGACCGGCTTTGCGAACTGGTCAAGCAAACCAGGCCTGCCATTGTCCTTGTTCTGTATGATCTCTGGTTTTGCTGTATCCATATCAAAAGACTGATACAACTCGTGCCGAGGCCCTTGATTATTGGATACTGTCCGGTCGATGGCGAACTGACGAGACCATCTTTGTATGAAGGCCTGGCATTGTTTGATCACGTCGTCGCGTACAATTCGTTTGGTGAAAGAGAAATCAGCAAAATCGAAGGTGTCAACAAAATAAGTAAGATACCACACGGGTTAGATACAAATGCTTTTTATCCCCTGCAACCGGAATGCCTCATCGATCGATCCATGGCTAAAGAGCTATTGTTGGGGGAATGTGCTCACGAAAACGGGTTTATTGTTCTCAATGCCGCTAAACACCAATTGCGCAAGAGAATAGATCTCACGATAGAAGGATTTGCCCTATTTGCCAAAGACAAGCCGCCAGATGTAAAACTTTTCTTACACACCGGTGCCACCTTCAACGGACCCGATATCCGGGCGATGGTTGAGAAAGCAGGCATTACCGACCGGCTGATCCACTCTGCAGGTTGGCTGGAGGATCATCCGGTTGTAGACGAAGAGGCACTGAACCTGTTGTACAATGCTACCGAAGTGGGTATCAATACTGCGATGGGGGAAGGCTGGGGGCTCCTGAGTTTTGAACACGCAGCGACGGGTGCGCCGCAGATAGTGCCTGCTCATACAGCTTGCGGAGAACTTTGGTCCGGTGTCGATACGATATTGCCTGTACGAAGCAGCATGGAGCATACCGGGCTGGCGATGGTATGGCATGCAATTGATCCGGCCGATATCGCCAGGATCCTGAACCAGCTGTACTGGGACGAAGATTACCGGAAGCAACAAGCTATGAAGGCATACCAGAATGCAACACAGACTAGCTATCGATGGGAAAATATTGCGGAGCAATGGAGTCGGCTATTTCAGCAGTTGCTACGACAAAAGAACGATTGTATTCAACGCCAAAAAAAGATGATGATATGAATAAGATTTTTCTATACGACCCCGCCTCTGTCAACCCCGACACGCTACATATTATGAAATGGAAGAAATATGTATTGCTGGAACTGACGGACAATCCAAAGGATTTCTGGCTTGTTCTGGACAAGCTGGGAATGGAAGACATTTTCGTTCTTTTAAGCCATGGCGACAAAAATGGCCCTTTGCCCGTACGGGGAGATAAAGGTGAGGATATTAATCTCGATCGTTTTGCAAAACTGCTGAATGAAAAGAGAATAACCCTGTATCTCTTGTCATGTTACACCGGACAAGATCCATGTTCGGCGATACTGCTCGAACGAAAAGTACATTTTGTAGCGCCCATTGGTAAGGCTGAATTTCAAACCGTAGGTAATG
Source organism: Bacteroidota bacterium (assembly GCA_028876035.1). Lineage (GTDB taxonomy): Bacteria > Bacteroidota > Bacteroidia > Chitinophagales > Chitinophagaceae > JACMLD01. The sequence goes on along the minus strand of JAGWTK010000440.1, from coordinate 611 downwards.
AGTCTATCCAGGTGTTTTCAAAAACGGGCAAAGAATTCATGGGTTGGGCGGGTTCAAAAGGCTTAACTCCTGTACGTGCCAGCGCGGCACTCTCACTTCCGTAATCAAATGAGGCAGTTACGCTTCAAGCGCAGATGAAATTTCTTAAATGCCAAACCTCCCCGGGAGCGACACAAGATTCCTGAATTCAGAATAGTCGATCTTTCAGTTAATCATTAATCATTACAATTATGCCACACTTTACAATTTTCAACAACAATGTAAATGCACCTTCAGTTTCTGTGACATACGTCGATGGAACCGGAACCTCTGTAGTTGCCAACGTTACAAAAAATGAGCGCCGGGCAACCAATGGAATTCAATTGGTTTCAACGGTTAAAGTTCGCTGGAAACTCAAAGAACCACAGACAATACAGCACAGCGAGGAAAACCAGCGTGTTTTGGTAATTACGCATGGTCATGGAGAGCACCTGGGGCTCAACTGGGCGCAGGAGTAACTGTCAAAACTGCTCGTTTAATTGAAATGTCAATGCGGAGGCATTGACATTTTTTGTTGACATCTGAAGTAGGCACCACCTTTTCAGGCATTGTTATCCATCAGCCTGGATTTG
>JAGWTK010000439.1 GCA_028876035.1 Bacteroidota bacterium | reverse complement strand
CTTGCATTTCCTCCGTTAAACAAACAAGGTAACAATGCGGGAACACCCGCTGCCAGCTTAAAATTTTTTTTTTGCGGGTTGCTTCGCATGCGCTGGCCGATTGTTTCACGCTTGCTATTTACCTGGAAGTCCGCCTTTTTGGAAAGGACTTCCGCCTCAGCGGGGCGGAAGGCTTTGAAAGTCTTGAATCCAAAATTCTGCATTCGGTTGGGCGGCTCAAAGAAGTATACAAGGTTTTCTTTCTTAAATGCCACTTCCACGCGGCCCTCTCCGGATACATCATACGCCTCACCAACGTCAATTTTTTTATGCAGGCTTTGCCCGGGTTGTATGGCTACAAAGTTATCTGAAGAAGGTTCTGCGCGCTTAAAAAACAGACCATCATAAGGAACCGGCTCATTGTTTTTTTTTACTTCGAGGCAATCGCTTAGTAATCCCTCCAGCGGGGTGTTCCAGGTAAGCACATAAACTGTTTTGTCAGATTGATTGGTCAACTCGAAAATGACCTCTGGTGCTTCCTCTCCCTGGTATTGTTGAAGCGAATAAACCCTTGTAGCGATTGTATCCATTGCCATTTTTTAGAACGCCGGTGAACATGGTGTTTCAATGGGGTTGGAGTGATGGCCTTCGTTTCAGTCTACTTACAAATTACCACTTCTTTGCGATTTTGTAAAATTGAAACCTAGGATTGCCGCAGGAGCGTCACTACGTGCGAATCCGTTCTTCCGCCTTACCCGTCAACCTTGGGTGCAGGGCCCGACCAATTGAACAAAGAGGACAGATTGAATTTGGTAACGATCCCGAAACTGAGCCTTTGCAGCGGGGAACGGAGGCTCTGTTCGGACAGTGGCTTTGTCTTCTGAATATTGTTATTGATATCGGGCAGCTCTACGTACAGTCCGCCAATAAACTTTGTTCTTCCGATAAAATAAAAACCTGCCCCCAGGTTGGTGGTATTGCGCAAATACGAAGTATCGCGACTAAAAAGGTTAGCCCGGCAATACAGGTCGATGAGCAGACGGGAGGTGTCACCCAGACGGAATTCGCCGGCCAGATCGATATTCAGCAAGTTGTTTTCTACTTTAGCATACTTTCCTCCATAGGCAGTGATTGCTTTTTCCGAAATAAGGGTTTGGTTGCTATTTGTATCCGTTGTACGAAGTGTATAAGCTTTGCTGCTCAGGTCAGAAAAATTATCGCCGGCTACATATGTGTAGGTCAGTCCAAGCCAGAAGTTTCTTACCTGCAGATTCATACCTATTCCAAAATTGCCACCCCGGAACAAAGTGTCCTGAAATGACTTTGCAAGTGCTGTTGCATTTGTCCCGAGATAACGTGTGAAGCTGCGGGCATTGATCCCGCCCATTGCGAATACGGCAAAGTGAATGGGTACCCGCTTTTCACGAAAGGCATCATATTTCTCTTGGAGGTTTTTCAAATACAATTCTTTTACCTGTTTCACTTGTTCTTTGTACACATCAATATCTTTTGTAAACGAAACGGTAAAAGCATCGAGGAAAGCTTTCGGAGCCCCTTCTGCTTTATATGATTTTAAATAAGGGATCACTTTATTTGCATCCAGCGTATCCAGGTTTATTTCCAATTGCTGCAGTGTTTTCGAACGAAGTTCTTTGTCTTCTATCAGCAGGCCGGCCATTCTGCCACCCGACTTTACACTTTGCCTTAAGGCTAGCGAGCGTTCTCTTAATTCCTGGTAATAGGCATCCTTTAGCTGTTGGTAGTCTGACTTTGAAAAATCGCGTAGTAATTTACCTTCGTTGGAATGGTGATAGCCCGCGAAGGCAAGGAGGTTGCCATCTGGTACGATATCACCGGATTTAAACAAAGAACCCAGTCCGCTACTGCTTTTTACGGAAAGGTTCGCTCCCATCAAAAAATGTTTGTCTTTATTGATAACGGCGGCGTAGTTGTTAACTCCTAGACTTACATCGGTTTTGCCCGGGTCCACGCTAAGACCAAGTCCGTTCAATGGTAATGGTATGGTCCCCTTGCCATCAGCTTGTTGCGTGAGAAATTGAGACCGGCCTGTAAGGCTACACCCGATAATGCATAGCGTAGTGAAGTATTTAATCATGGCAGGGATACATTTTGATTGAAAGTTGCGTTTCCATTTTTTATAAGGAGGTTGGCGGGCGGATTAAATACAATGGGTTTTCCTTCATAGGTCATTGCCAGCGAACCACTCCCACCGGGCGTAAACTCGGTTCCAATAACTGTAATAATTATCTGATTGTCGGGATCCAACACTTCCACAAATACTTTTCCGGTAGCATCTGGATGTGCTATGGTTTTTTGTCCAATAGAAAGGCTTGAAATAAGCACACCGCTTAGTGTAAATGACCAGGTGAAGTTGGGCGTTTTGTCAGCATCTTCCTTGAACATCAGCGTCCGAGCTACCGGTGCAATACTGCCTGTGTGCAGGTTAATATCTAACACTAGCCGGATTACTGACGGATTTGCTTCTTTTTTTCTTGTTGGTTTTGCAGCTTTTTTTGCGGCTGCTTTTTTTAGGTTGTTGTTTCTGGCAGACTTAGCCATCTTCAAAATTTTTAAGTGTGAGCGCCTGTGGCATTAAAATTCTTTGTTTGGGCTTGTAAGAACCTCTTGTTTCTAAAGGTAGAAATTCATCGGCATCACAAAAGGGGTGTTATAACGGTATTTAACAAGGCTGCAGTCGGCCGAATACTTCAGTATTTTTTTCGGAAGTATTAACTTTCTGAAAATTTTGGCCTGGATGAAACGAAATCATTGTTGGTGGCTTTTACTGCTGATTGCTCCGCCAGCGGACGCCCAACTCGACTATGCAAAGCAAATTGCGCAAACGGTGAGGGCTACCTACAAAGATTCCATGGTAGTGAAGAAGTTTGCCAATCACCTCTTGCAGGATAACCAGGTAAAACCCGGACAGTCACTCGCGGAAGCACAGGCCAATCGTCCGGCCAGCTGGAGTTATGAAATCGGCGTGGTGCTGATGGGATTTGAACGATTGGCAAAAGCAACGAACGGTAAAAGCTATGCTGATTATACAAAGCATATCCTGGACAAGTTTATTACCGATGACGGCAATATCCGCACCTACGATATAACGGAATACAACAGCGATTATATTCCGCCGGGACGCCTCTTGTTTTTCCTGCAGGATACCTACCAGGATTCAAAATATGAAAAGGCCACTAGTCTCTTGCGTCAGCAGATCGCCTGGCAACCGAGGAACAAAACGGGCGGGTTCTGGCATAAGCTTAAGTATCCCACCCAAATGTGGCTCGATGGTTTGTACATGATCGAGCCGTTTTATGCGGAATATGCCGTTCGTCATCATCAGCTTTCTGACTTTAACGATATCATTAACCAGTTTGTATGGATGGAACAGCATGCACGCGATCCAAAGACGGGTTTGCTGTACCATGGCTGGGATGAAAGCAAAATGCAGCCATGGGCCAATCCAACTACTGGTCAATCACCGGAATTCTGGAGCCGCGCCATGGGTTGGTATATGATGGCCCTTGCCGATGTGTTGGAGATCATGCCGATGAAGCAAGCGCGGCGCGGGGAACTGGTGGCTATTTATAACCGGCTTGCAAAAGCTATTGTACGATACCAGGACCGTACAAGCGGTGTTTGGTGGCAGATTACAAATAAGGCCAATAAGCCGGGCAATTATTTGGAGTC
>JAGWTK010000438.1 GCA_028876035.1 Bacteroidota bacterium | reverse complement strand
TAACACCACGCCATTATAACCGTTGGCAAGCATGTTTACCACGCTTTCATAGTCCTCGAGGCCATAGTCGGTGTTTTTGTCATTGATTCCGCCGGTCAAAAACGCATCTCTCCTGTACACAAGGCTACTGCTGTTAACAGCATTGTGCAGCAAAGCGAGGGGTGGTTGTGGCGTGGAAGTAATCCATTGTGCATTCGTGTCCCCAAAATACTGGACCCAGCAGCCAACGAAGAAAACATTCTCACGGCCCTGCATGAGCGCAATGACCTTTGGATAGTAGTCGGGCAATACACGATCATCTGCGTCGAGGAATGCCAGGAATTCACCGGTGGCGATGGATGCACCTTCGTTGCGCGTATAGGCAAGGCCTTTATTGGCACGACGAATCAGCCGAATGTTCGGATACTGGTCGCACAGTGCATTTAGTAAAATACTTACGCCATTTTCCGTGCTACCATCATCAACAATGATAATTTCGGTATCGGCCCAGCGGCTGTTCACAACAGATTCAACAGCGGCCCGCAGGTGTTCACCCAGGTTGTAAAACGGAATAACAACGGAGAGTCGTCCTGCTACAGAGGCTTTGCGTTGAAGCGGCTTTTGAATTTCCTGGTATAAAAAAGGAAAACGAACAGAGGTCCGGGGCGCATCCACCAGTTGTTGAATTATGGCTGTTTTTGCCCGTCCCACGGCCTTGTAACTGAAGATGCCGGATGCACGCTCAGCGGCAGCCTTTCCAATTTGGTGGATGGCCTGGTCGGACAAAGCAAGCACGTACTTTAATTTTTCTAACAGGGAATTTGGCTGCTGGTGATCAAAGACAAAACCAGTGACGCCATCTTCTACCATCTCTGCTTGTCCGCCCTGGGCCGACACCAGGACGACTTTTCCCAGGCTCATGGCTTCGGTTACCACGTACGGCATGTTATCTACCAGGCTTGGCAGCACTACCACGTGTGCCTGTTGCAGCGCTGCGGGAATGGCGGATGGTTGAATTTTGCTGTGAATGTGTAAGAGGCCCGATTGAATATAGGCATCGTATTGCCGGCGGACAATACTGCCCATGGTCTTTTGCTCGGGATGGTATAGAATATCGGTTCCGCCGATAATATGCAATGCTGCGGTATTGCCTTCATCCCAGAACAGTTTCATTGTTTCCAGCAACGCAAAACTGCCTTTTTGTGCGGAGAGTTTACCGTAGTATACAATCCGGTTGCGTTCAAAACCAGCTAAAGCAGTCACGTCGCTATAATAGGGATTGGGAATAACCGTGAAGGGCGTATCACCAATCGGGATTCGATTGCGGAGGCAGTTGGCGAGATATACACTGGGGGAAATCAATAGATCCGCAGCGGCGATTGCCTGTTTCTCCATTTCACCTGTCCAGAAATCGGGAAGCTGGTACAATGGGGCACGGTTGTATTCCAGGTATAAAAAAGCAGGTGAATGCAGGGTGATGATGATCGGTACAGCTTCGAGTGCTGCATAGCCACAGTGCTTGTATTGGGTGAGATAGTAGCCAATGCCCAGGTAATCCTGCACTTCAATGCAATCGGGCTTTCCTTCTCCGGCAATATAGCGCCTTACACAGGCACTAAAGGCGTGACTTAGCCTTGCCGCATGACCCAAACTTTCAGGGCTGTTTTCCTGCGCCGCGTTAAAGCGAATGATCCGGATGCTTTCATCCGCCTCTGTTTTGCTTCCATGGATGGAGGCATCAGCCACGAAAACCGTCACCGAATATCCACGCGCCTCCAGCATCTTCGCCGTGTGAAAGCAATAGGTGCTGATGCCGCCTCCGTGAAAGGGAGGGTATTCAGTGGTCAATAGCCAATACTTCAATTTGTTTTTCTTTTTAGTTTACCACGGGGAGATGAGCCCCCGCCACGAATTAACTTTATCACCTGTCCGAATCGTTTATACCAGCGGGGTAATGCTTCATACTCTTTTTGGTACCAGTCTACCACTTCAAAATATTCCTGTTGCTGAACAGCTTTACTCAGTTCCAGGAAATCCTGGTAGAGGCAGGCACGCTGTTTCCACTTCTGTAGTTCCCATTCGTACTCTGTGCTGCTGAGGGTTATTGCAGTTGGCGAATCGGATTCCAATGATAATGCCATCTCATTTTGAAGGGAAATGCCGGTTTGATCCGGTGTTTGGTCTTTTTTCGGGAAGCGCAATTCCACCGAATGGTTTTTCCAGCGTTGCAATGCCGGATCAACAGTTGGCATTAAAACGGTATAACCCTGTTCCGCGAAGAAATCTTCGATGGGCGCAGTTGGGGTCTTGTCTGATTGGTTTGCACTTATTACAGGTAGCAATATTTCTGCAGACTGGTAATAGCTGTTCAATACACAGAGCGTAAAGAGCCGGTGATAGTGTTGTTTGCCGATATGCGGCAGCATGGCTCCAGGAAGCGATAGGATGAAAGGCGCCGGAAAATGAATTAATTTTTCAAGCAGTCGTACGGAATGAAGATCCGATTCTTCCAAAAGCAGGTTCAGTCCGCACAACGATTTATTCTGCGCGCGTAACAACGCCTCATATGCCTCCAGTCCGGAGCTTTTGCTGGTAAAAAAAATGCGTTGGTTGTTGCCCATTGTTAAACAGGATATATGGAAAGTCCCTTACTGGTAATGATCCAACTCAATAGTCTTTCCCAGGCGTGGGTAGTGGTACCTGAAAAATTATCAATTACGTTGCCACATTCGAGTGTTGCCCTGATAGCCAGCGGATCGTGGTTGCGGAAAAAGTCCAGCAGCGGCAAAGCCCTGGCCCAGAACATCGTGCCAGCCACAAAGCGCGGGTTGGGCGGACACAACTGGTATTTTTTGCAGAGCAATTCGAGCTTCGCGCCATTTTTTCCGCTAAAGCATCCATCTGCCACTGGCTCCTTCAGCACGTAAGCTCCTGTGGCGGATATTCCGCAGGACGGGGTATTGTTGAACCGCGCCAGGATATTCCCGGCCATTTTGGGTTCAATGATCTTCAGTAAATCTTTTTTCCAGCGCGCACTTTTTAAAGCTTGCAGGCTTTTTTTGTCGTGCAGGAGCAGCAGGTATTCGGGAGGCCTGTTGAGCGCAAGTAAAAGACTGATTAAGGACAGTTTTCCGCCAATGTCTTTTCCTTTGTTGGAAGTGATGATGATTGTCGCTTGCGGGAAATATTGCTTTAGGAACGCTGCTATTCCCCTGCTGTCTGGTGTCTCATGGCAGATGTTGAAATAAAAATCTGGTGCAAGGTGAATGAGTGGTGTAAGTTCTTTGCAGATGGTTTCACAGGTATCCTCGTAAAAGATATGGTACAATACAGCAATGGGTGAAACGGGCATCATGCGTGTTTTTAAAGACGGTTAAGGTCTTGCAGCAGCTGTTTGATAAAAGGAAACGGTGGTGTATTTCCCGAGAATACGGGCAGGTGCTGTGTCATTTCTCCCTGGTCAAAACGTTTGCAAAGGTTGACCAGATGCGCAGCAATGGTTTCAGGGTTCACCGTTTCCAATGATAGAATATTGGCGAAGTCGGCCGACAGGTCTTTTTCCTGGAATCGATTGCTGATAACCTGCAGTCCAAACAGTGCCATCTCAACTGGGGGATAACTGGGATGAGGTGATACCATTAAGGCGATACCGATGGGCGTTTCTGACAAAAGCTTTGCATACGCATCAATAGAAAGCTTGCCCAACACTGTTATT
>JAGWTK010000437.1 GCA_028876035.1 Bacteroidota bacterium | reverse complement strand
TTTTTTGAGCGTTCAATTGTATAAAGGCGCAGATAAAGAAAAAAACAGGAATAGCTTTCATAAAAATGTTGAATGGTGATCACAAAAACAAGTCCGGTACCTGAACCGGTGGTTGATTATTCTTCCAAACGAATAAAAACCGGTGATTCTCCTAGCTCCAATGCCGTTGAACCATTTCGAAACTGGCCGGTTGTCAATTGGCCGGTTACCGACTGATCCATTAACCGGATTTCTGTATACTGTTTGTTCATGGCATCTTTTATTGTAAATGAATAACGTATCGCGTGGGCCCCTTTTGTATCCTGCAGCAACAAGACATACGCTTTTTTAGACGGGTTTTGGACTGATTTAAAACGGTAGATCCAAACAGGTGCCTGTTCACTCAAAATAGTGTCCGCTTTATAATCGCCCAGTTGCCGAATCACCGTACTCCAATAATACCAGGCCGGGTAAATCACGTTGTTAGCCGGTCCGCCGATCATGCCACTGGTTGCATACGGGCCCGGTGCGTTTTCATCGTTGGTAGCATTGCGCATCATGTATTGGTTGTACCCGTCGAAGCCCGCCATGAATGCGGCCAGCATCGAACGGATGACCATGATGCCTTGCGATTGCGCTTCGTTGTAACCGGCGATTATTGGTGTGCATTGCCAGGACTGCTGGTTGCGATCATAACCGTTTTCGCCCAGTATCAGTGGAATGCCAGGCAAAAGTTTATCGTGGAATGCACGGACTTTGGCCAGTTTGGCGCGCAGATGATCGGCTTCCGGACTGATGCCCTTGCTGGGCGGCTGCATATTCGTTTGACTCGCGTTGCTGTAATAATGGTATTGCACGCCTCCTTCCCAGATGAATTTTTTATCGTCCCTTAACTGGCTGCACAAAAATGCCAGTGTACGTACGCGTTGTGTATCGAGCTGAATCATACCACTCGTCATGAGCTGCGCGCTGCTGTCTGCTTCCTTTAACCCGTGATAGGCACCCAGCCTGCCTTCGTGTCCGTCATAATCAGCCGAAGATGCTGCAAAATAATCAAGTGGTGACCAATAGTACTTCGACCACCAACCATCTTCTTCGTTGCCGTTTTCATAACGATGCATCAATGCTTTGCCGCTGTAGCGCGGTCGTTCGCGCATACGGATAAACGATGTGTCTTGTTGCTGTTTACCATAGATCGCGGCGAGCTGCCAGTAAAAAGAGGCGTGACGTGCATACGAGATCGGGTCTTCGGTGTTCATGCCCGCGGCTGTCACCGGTTTGTCTTTTTCGTGCATGCCTTTTTGCTCCATCCATACCGGTAAGCCACGTACACTCATCCACATTTCCTTTCCGCGACGCCGGAGGCTATCGGCCCAATCGGTTCTGGCCTGTTCAAAGTCCAGCAGATTTTTCGGGTAGGCATGAACGGTATCTTTATCGAAATAATCCAGTTGCTGGTACAACCGAACGGTATAAAATGGCTCCAGCAGTTCCGGGTTAACATAATCGTAAGCATTTGTGCCGGCAAAGCTGCGCAAATCAGGTGGCGGCATTGGCTTATTGGGCAGTACCAGTACTTCCCGCGGCAGCTTTTTTTGCAGGCGGCCGTAGATCGCCATCTCACTGATCACTGCGTTGTAAGAATTAAACCGCAGCAGTAAAAAACGTGATCCAATATTCACGGGCAAGCGGCGCCATCCCCAGGCCGAGCTGGTACCAGCCGTGGCAATAGCGGCAAGGGGTTGCCAATGGGCTAAATCCCCGCTATAGATCCAAACACTGTCTTTTTCGAAGGCACGGTCGTATAGATAAATATCCGAGACATTGTATTGATCATGCAGGTCCACTACAATCCGGTATCCCTTCCCCGGAGGGTAAAAAATATCAATTTTGGCCATCGGCAAGGGATTGGTTTTGGGATCGCCGGGCCTTCCGTGTGCAGGGTCTGTATTTTCGTCGAACAACTGCTTCGGATTCGCGCCGCCGCTGGCCTCTGCCCCATTGAGATCATAGAGAGCAAAGCCCGTAATAGCACGGATGCTGTCGGCCAGCAGTAGTTCGGGGCCACCGGGCGACCAATGTGCATGGTAAAAGCGCTGACCCGCTTCCACCAGTGAAATCAGCAGTGCAATGGCTGCCACGATGGCCACCATAAACAGGATATCTTTTTTTCGGTTGTGCAAGACCGTTGGGTTAACCGTGTCGGCGGTAAAAAAATGAACGGGATGCCGGCTTTCGTCCAACATCCCGTCAATTTACACAAAAAAAATGCAGCTTATTTGTAGCCTTTGGAGCGCATCACACTTTTAACCATTCCTGCGAATGCATTGGAAGCGTCTTTAAATTCCTGCCATTTGGTTTTCGGCGGAAAGAACGCATCTGCCCATTCCTTTTTCCATTTGCCGGTAAAGTATTTCAAAATTTCAGGGTCTGTCGGATTCACCACGAACTTGAAATCGCCCTCCCATTCGATGCGGTTGGTGATCATATTGGGATGCGTTTTTTCCAGCAGCTTGAATCCGATGGAGTGTGTGGGCAGGTAATCCTGGATCAACTCACCCATGTCATAGCCATAAATGAAGTTGATCTTTTGTTTATCGACCAGGTACAGCACGTCGTTGAGTTCGTGGATGATCCACTTGTGCGATTCGCGGGGGAAGAGGTATTCGCCCAGTAAGGAGGGGGTTTCCATAAACCCTCTTTTGGCGACCCTGAACTGCTCTGCCAGGAATTTCTCCGGATTTTCCACGTGCTCGAGCACCTGGCAGCAAATCACATAATCGAATTCCTTGTCTTTAAAGGGCAGGTTTTCACCATCAGCCTGTAAAAAGGTTTGATTTTTCAGCACCTTGATATCGCCACTGCGGTGATAATTGGTGTCTACAAACTTATCTACGACCACGTTGGAACGGGGATGCGGGTTGTGTCCGCCGCCTACTTCCAATACCCTGGCTCCTGATTGAATATTGAGGTGTTCGCGGTCGCGGGGGTTCCTGACTTTCATTGATATACAAGTAATTAAAAAACAATTTCCGTTGTTTTAACGGCGCTCGAAGATAGTTATTGTGAGCGGATGCTGCAAGCCCTAATCTTGCACGTGGCAGACAAATGAGCCATTGGCGATTTCAGGAAGATGCTGAACAGACTTGCTACATTCGCCTACAATACAATTGCAAATGGATCTCCGGAAGCAACTGCTGGCGGAACACAGCCGCGCCAACTGCGATAAAATCGTTCGATGGGTTGGCGGTGAACAGGACCGATTCGACGCCCTGTTCGATATTTTTTGTTGTAATGAATACCGGCTTGCCCAGCGTGCCGCCTGGCCCGTGAGTTATGCGGTAGAAGCGCACCCAGCCCTTATCAAAAAACAGTTTAAACGATTGGTTGAAAATATGGAGAAGGCCGGCGTTCATGTGGCCGTAAAGCGAAACAGCGTCCGCGTGCTGCAGGATATTGCCATCCCCAAAAACTACCAAGGGCGCGTGATGAATGCCTGTTTTGCCTTTATTGCTGATCCTGCGGAGGCGGCAGCGGTGAAAGCATTTGCCATCCGCGTACTGGAGAACCTGGCCGACCAGTACCCGGATATCATCCCGGAATTGACAACTACTCTCGAAGAATCCTACGCCAATGAAACCCCGGCCTTCCGTTCAAGGGCCAATGCGTTCTTCAAAAAAATGGCAAAGCGAAAGGCACAACAAAAGGATAAATAAGCTGATTTTTTAGTTAGATAAAAATC
>JAGWTK010000029.1 GCA_028876035.1 Bacteroidota bacterium | reverse complement strand
AGTAATATTATCATGGGTCCTGCCCGGCCCGATTTCCCTATCTACTCAGCCCTCTGTAACCTCGGGCGGAAACTTCATTTCGGCGATAATCTTTGCCTGGGCAGTTTTACCATCAAGTTCCAGAGCAATGCCATGACCGAACAGTTCATGACCACTTTTACCATTGCCTTTATCGGGGGCTTTATTGTCGCTTTCCCCTATGTGTTCTGGGAGCTCTGGCGTTTTGTAAAACCAGCGCTGAGCAAAAAGGAGGTGCGCAAGACCCGTGGTATCATCTTCTGGGTATCCCTGTTGTTCTTTATGGGCGTGGCTTTCGGGTATTATATTCTCACCCCGTTTATGGTGAACTTCTACTCCAATTACTCGCTGAGCCCTTTGATAGAATTCAAGCCTACGTTGTCCGACTATATCGAAAACCTGATCTACACCACGGTGGGCATTGGTGTTTTGTTCCAAATGCCTTTATTGATCATGTTCCTGTCGAAGATTGGGATTGTTTCGCCCAGTTTCCTTAAAAAGTACCGCCGCCATGCTTTTGTTGTCATCCTCATTGCAGCGGCCATTATCACGCCTTCTACGGATCCCTTTAGCTTAACCCTGGTGACCATTCCCCTCTATGCATTGTTTGAAGCCAGCGTGGTGTTGTCGTCCCGCGTATACAAAGCGCGCGAGATCGAGGAAGCGAAGGAATGGAGTTAACGGGTTGCAAAAGGACTGATTTTTGCATCAGCTCATCAGCAAAATGAACCGCCGGCTCATTTTATTGTAAAAGCAAAGGCTTGCCTGTTAATTTTGCCTGTACGCATTCACTTAAACTATACGAATATGAAAAAATTACAGATCATTCTTGCAGGAACACTCGCCATGGTATTTACCAGCAGCAGCCTATTTGCCCAGAAAACAGAAAGCAGTTTTGAAGAAGGAACGACAACTGTTAATATTGGCATCGGCGTTGGCCGTGGTTCTTTTGGCAGCTACGGAACGTACGGTTCGGCATATTACGGCTATGGTAGCGGACTTGGATTAAAGGCCGCCCTTGAGCGTGGGATGTGGCAGCTTGGACCGGGTGTGCTTTCGCTCGGAGCGGAGCTTGGTGGTTCTTTCACAAGTGCGCGTCTTAGCGGTTACAAATCGAATATTGTCGTAGCTGCAGTACGTTCTGCATATCACTTCGGCTGGGGCGTCGACAATCTGGACACCTATGCGGGACTATCTGTTGGACCAGGATTTCGTAGTTACAATTACTACGACGGTATAGACATCAAAACAAAACATGATGTGATTGTAACACCCGGTGCATTTGTTGGCGGCACGTACTACTTTTCACCCAATATTGGTGTGAACGTAGAAGCCGGCTATGATATCACGGTGATTCAGGGCGGCATTATTTTTAAATTGAATTAAGGATTGAGGTGAGCGGCGAGAGGTAAGTGGTATGAACATTTTATTACGGGGCTATTCTTTTGTACAGGAATAGCCCTCTTTTCTTTATTGAGTTCAACAGTGGATCTTAGCCCGGCTTTCGTTGTGTCACTCCCTTGTACATCGGTACTAATGGCAGCTAGTAGCTGGCAGCCAGTAGCTTTCTTAAACGCCGCTCATCTATAATTTTAGTCTGTCAATATTATTTTGCCGACTTTTGGCCCGCTTTCGAAAAACACTTCAACCCATGCCTGTTTTCAACACATCCCTGCCTGTTGCCATTGGTTGCGACCACGCTGGTTTCGAGTATAAAACACAAATTGTTCCCTGGCTGAACCAGCAGGGCTGGCAGGTACACGACTTTGGCACGTATGCGGCCAATTCGGTTGATTACCCCGACTATGCTCACCCCGCTGCAGCTGCAGTAGAGAAAAATGAATGCGCGTTTGGCATTCTTATTTGTGGCAGCGGTAATGGTGTATGCATGACGGCCAACAAACACCAGGGCATAAGGGCGGGTCTCTGCTGGGCAACCGATGTGGCAAAACTGATTCGCATGCACAACGATGCCAATATCATTTGTATACCCGCTCGTTTCGTGGCGCTGGCCCTGGCCCAGGAAATGATTGAACTCTTTATGAATACACCCTTTGAAGGAGGCCGGCACCAAAATCGTGTCAATAAAATTTCGTGTTAATTAAATCAAACCCGCACATGCAAAAAACATTTGTAGTTCTTTTACTGGCAAGTCTCGCCTTACGCATGACGGCGCAAACAACGCCCCCCGATGCGTATGCTGCCAGCATCACCAAAGACGATCTGAAAAAGCAACTCAGCATCATCGCGAGTGCTGAAATGGAAGGCCGTGAAACCGGAACAGAAGGACAGCGCAAAGCTGCTGCTTACATTGTATCGCAGTTCAAGGCTTTCGGCCTCACCCCTGCACCCGGAACCAAAGATTACCAGCAGTATTACTCGATCGGTTACGATACAGTGTTGAAATCTGAACTGGAACTGGCGGGCAAAACCCTGGTACAGGGTAAAGACTATATTGATGAAATTGGCGGCAACAGCAACGGTACGCTTAAAGGCAAGGAAATTATATTTGTGGGTTATGGCATCAGCGACCCTGCGTATGACGATTATGCCGGTAAAGATGTGAAAGGAAAAGTAGTGGTGTTCTTTGGTGGTGAGCCCAAAAAAGACAACAGCTATTTTATCGCCCCCAATAAATCGTACAGTAGCTGGACCTACCCCGGTGGTAGCGGACAGAAATTGCAGGTTGCCAAAGAAAAAGGTGCCGTAGGCGCCATCATACTCAACGCAGCGCTGGATACCCTTACAGCGAATTATGCAAGGATGGCAAAGAAATCATCCCAGCGCTTATTGTTGCATGCAGCAGTACAGGGCATCAACGCATTTATCATCGGTGGCGGCAGCGCGAAGAACCTGCTGGGCGATGATTTTTTTGCGGGTGTATGGCCAAAAGCAAAAAAGAATGAACTGCTCAATGATCAGAGTTTCTCCAAAAAACTTTCTGTCAAATACAATTATGCCGAAGACAAAATTACCCTGCAGGCCAGCAATGTTGCAGGGTATATTGAGGGGACAGACAAAAAAGACGAATACGTGGTGCTCACAGGACATTACGATCACCTCGGTATGCGCAACGGTCAAATCTGGTACGGTGCCGATGATGATGGCAGTGGTACCTGTGCCGTACTCGAAATGGCAGAAGCTTTCGCAAAAGCAAAAGCAGCCGGGCACGGGCCGCGCAGAACCATTTTATTTATGACGGTTTCCGGAGAAGAAAAAGGCCTTTGGGGCTCGGAATACTACAGCGAGAACCCGCTGTTTCCGCTGGAGAAAACATCTGTTGATCTCAATACCGATATGGTGGGCCGCATCGACACAGAAAGAAAATCGGCCGATAGCCTCAACTACGTGTATGTAATCGGCCACAACAAACTCAGCAGCGACCTGGCGCCCATCAACGAAGCGGCTAATAACAAATACACCGGGTTAACGCTCGACTATAAATACGACGACCCCGCTGATCCCAACCGCATCTACTACCGCAGCGACCATTACAACTTCGCCCGCAAAGGCGTTCCGATTTTGTTTTTCTATGATGGTATGCTGTTGGCCGATTACCACAAGCCGACTGATACGGTAGACAAAATCTATTGGGATGTCTACGAGAAACGCGTACGCATGATCTTCAATACAGCCTGGGAGATGGCCAACCGCGATGAGATGCTGAAGCGGGACATCCCGTTGAACTAATCTGACTTCTGAATAGTGATTAGAGACAGTGAGTTAATTACTGTCTCTTTTTTATGACTATCAAGGTGTAAGGTAAGAGGCGAGCGGTAGGGGGTGGTTCGCCGAATGTGCAGTTTGATCGAATAGAAGGACTCTTACCTCATGCCCCTTACCTCTTACCAATGGCTGTTAGCCGCAAAAAGATATCCGGCTCCATTTCTCCGGCAAATGCGTATCATACACCCCATGCGCACTCAGCACCATCGCGGGGTGGGGTGTCACTTCTTTACCGGATGACATTAGTTTCTGGAAACGGCCGAGAAACATCGTCCATACATCACCGTTAGCAGGAGGCAGGGAACGGCCATTGGCGAGCGGGTCCAGGCTTTGCCAGGGGATGGCAATCTCGAGGTTCCAGCCTTTGTCAATATCGCTGTGGTTGTTCAGGGTACCGTCGACTGTAACAGCCGTTTGAAGCCCGGGCAGATCAAATCGCGTAAATGCCCAGCGGATACCGCGCGGATGGGTACCTTTCCAGAAGCTGGGCCCAGTCCGGTCATTGTCACCCCCGAAAGTATATGCGTGTTCCTGCTGCACATCAAACTCGGGGCGATCAAATCTTCCGCCTTTCCCCATCGCATCTTTCCAGACAAAAAAGACTTCGTACACTGTATTGGCCGCATTTACTTCCAGCTCGTAATAGCAATCACCGCCATCGATAAACAGTTCCAGGTCATTTTCAAGAAAAACGATGCTGTCGCGCTCCGTTTGCAGGGCTTCGACGAAAGGTTCTTCTGCCCTGAACGCGATGTAAAGATGACTATCGCTCCAAAGGATGGCCGCCTGCGTATTGTACATGCCTGCCTGGCCGGTGACCATATCGCAAAACCGTTTGCTCCATGTTGCATTTTGCCAAACGGGCTTATGCAGGTTACCATCGATGGTAATGGATTCCTGGATTTTGCGCGCGGTATAGTCGGTGTTGACCATGACAGTAGGTATGGGGTAAGGGGTAAGAGGCCTATGCTAAGAATGAATACGTTCTATTTTGAAGTGCGCCTACCACTTACCTCTTACCAAATTTTACCAATTCAAAATCCATGCAAAAATCAACGGCGCTACAATGGTAGCATCGCTTTCCACAATAAACTTGGGCGTATGGATGTCGAGTTTGCCCCAGGTAATTTTTTCGTTGGGAACCGCACCGCTGTAGGAACCGTAAGAAGTAGTAGAATCGGATATCTGGCAGAAATAGCTCCAGAAAGGTACATCGTGCCATTCGAGATCCTGGTACATCATGGGCACTACGCAAATGGGGAAGTCACCAGCGATACCACCGCCAATCTGGAAAAAGCCCACGCCCTTGCCGGAAGAATTGGCGCGGTACCATTCAGACAACCACACCATGTATTCGATACCACTTTTCATGGTGGTTGCCTTTAACTCATTTTTAATAACGTAGGAAGCAAAGATATTCCCCATGGTACTGTCTTCCCAGCCCGGCACTACGATGGGAATATTTTTCTGTGCGGCCGCCAGCATCCAGCTATTCTTCGGATCAATTTCGTAGTACTGCTCCAGCACACCACTGAGTAACATTTTATACATATACTCATGCGGAAAATATCGTTCGCCTTTGTTGTCGGCATCTTTCCAAATCTGATGGATATGTTTTTGCAAACGGCGGAAAGCTTCTTCCTCCGGGATGCAGGTATCGGTAACGCGGTTGTAATGGTTCTCCAACAGATCCCATTCTTCCTGCGGACTAAGATCACGGTAATTGGGAACACGTTTGTAATGGCTGTGGGCAACCAGGTTCATGATATCTTCCTCCAGGTTTGCACCGGTACAGCTGATGATGGCAATTTTATCCTGGCGTATCATCTCTGCCAGTGACAGGCCCAGCTCAGCCGTGCTCATAGCACCTGCGAGGGTCACCATCATTTTCCCGCCTTCCAGCAGATGGGTTTCGTAGCCTTTGGCGGCGTCCATTAATGCAGCCGCGTTAAAGTGGCGGTAATGGTGTTCTATAAATGTGGAGACGGGTCCTTTGTTCATGTGCTGTCGGTATTTTGCGCAAAAATAAAGGAATTCAGGTAGCAACGATGACGCCGGTTTCCGGACACTTTCAGCAGCAACTATGCGCTTCATCCTGTTATGCGGATGTTATGTTTGCGCCTCGGCTCCGGTACCGCGGAACAATTTGTAAACGCTGCACTATCTTTGCAGTCAAGTGTAAGAGTTTATGAGGTTTGAGAAGATACATAATAAGGGACAGGCGCAGCTGTTCAGGAACCAGTATCTGGAAATGCTTACCAAGACACATCCACTGGTGATCTGGGGAATCTACGTGCCGGTTATTGCCCTTCTGCTCTATTCTTCCATTTATAATTACGGACATCAGCTCCTGACCAGCCTGTGGATTTTCGCGGCCGGTGTATTTTCCTGGACTTTTTTTGAGTACCTGATCCACCGCTATGTATTCCATTTTATCGCGCACAGCGAAAGAGCACAGCGTATCGTGTATGTATTGCATGGCAATCACCATGAATATCCGCGTGACAGGGAGCGGCTTTTTATGCCGCCTGTTCCGAGTCTGATCCTGGCCTGTGTTATCTTCTCCCTGCAATATTTGCTACTGGGGTCGTATGCGTTTCCCTTCTTCGCCGGATTTTTATTTGGCTATCTCTTATATGGCAGCATGCACTATGCCATCCACGCCTGGAATCCACCGTTTAAATGGATGAAACCGCTGTGGCGCAATCACCATTTGCATCACTACAAAGAACAGGAAAAAGGATTTGGCGTGAGTACCACATTGTGGGATCGTGTGTTCGGTACAATGTTCGATCTGAAGAAAGAGAAAGAAGACAAAGAAAAGGTGCGCGAAATAATGTATAAATAACTCCTGTCACCAGCGTTCGGCACCCTCATCTGTTTCGGGATCCGCCGGCTTTTTGCCAAATTGCTTTCTCGATTGTAGTTTCTGTAACTGCCTTTCGATGATGCTGTCGGCAATGGTTTCTGCTGCCGGGCGTTCCGGGTTCGATTGCAATAGCGCGCGGAGCTTTGCTTCGTCCACATCTACCCGGTACAAAATGGACAGCAAGCGCTGAAAATCTTTGTTGATCAAATAGTCGATCTGTGCGACCAGTTGTTCCCTCATCGCTTCAAATGACTGTGTGCCTGGCCAGGAAGTATCCAGCTCTTTGTTTAATATCGTTATCAGTGCTTGTGTGTCCATCAGAATTTTTCTACCACCCCCAATCCAAATAAAGCGAAATCATACTTCACCGGATCTGCAGGATCAAGCTTCCGGAGGTAATGCGTTAATTCCAGTGCCGCCTGCCAGTCGAGTGCGTTGCGCTGCAGCAAATTAAACCTTCTGGCAACACGGGCCACGTGGACATCGAGCGGACAAACCAATTGTGCAGGTGAAATTTTCTTCCAGCAGCCAAAGTCCACCCCGTTTTGATCCCTGCGCACCATCCAGCGCAAAAACATATTCAGCCGCTTGCAGGTTGAATGCTTTTCGGGCGTAGCAATGTGTTTGCGCGTGCGTGCCGGCGCGTCGTTCAGCGAAAAGAAATAATGATAAAACCCATTCAATGCATGTTCGGTGTCTTCATCTCCCGGCTCCATCCAACGTGTGAAAGCCGTTTCAAGGCTTTCATCGCTGTGGTAATGCTGCTGCATGAAATGAATGCAATACAAAAGATCAGTCGGATTAAAAGTGCGGTGTTTGAACTGCAGGAAACGGCGCAAATCCTTCTCCGTATGCGCTACACAAAAGGCATAGGGTGCATTGTCCATCAAACCCAACAGCTCCCTGGACTTATTAATAATAGTAGTGCGGTTGCCCCAGGCAAAAATAGCCGCAAAAAAGCCAGCGATTTCTATATCCTGCTTTTTCGAATACGCATGGGGGATGCAAACAGGGTCAGCATCAATAAAGGAAAGCTGGTTGTATTCAGCCGCCTTGCGATCAAGAAAATCCTTCAACCTTTCTTTGTTCATGTTTACCCGATAGCCTGTGCGAGGTCGGCCATAAGATCGTCTGCATCCTCGATACCAACGCTCAACCGGATCAGGGAATCACTCAGTCCATTCTTAATTCTTTCTTCCCTTGGTATCGAAGCATGGGTCATGGTGGCCGGGTGATTGATCAATGATTCAACACCACCCAGGCTTTCTGCCAGTGAAAATATTTTCGTTGAAGACAATACTTTCATGGCAGCCTCCACGCTGTTATCTTTCAATTCGAAGCTGATCATGCCCCCAAAGCCGCGCATTTGCCGACTCGCTACATCATAATTACGGTTATCGGTGAAACCAGGCCAGTATACTTTGCCCACTTTGGGATGTGTTCGCAGCCAGTTGGCGATGACGGTTCCGTTCTCGCAATGCTGCCGCATGCGCACGTGGAGTGTTTTTATACCGCGGAGAACCAGGAAACAGTCCATGGGACCGGGTACCGCACCACAGCTCTTTTGGATAAAATAAAGTTGATCGCGCAGTTCTTTGTTATTCATCACCAGTGCCCCCTGGATCGTATCGCTGTGTCCGCCCAGGTACTTG
Source organism: Bacteroidota bacterium (assembly GCA_028876035.1). Classification (GTDB taxonomy): domain Bacteria; phylum Bacteroidota; class Bacteroidia; order Chitinophagales; family Chitinophagaceae; genus JACMLD01. The sequence continues at coordinate 9,581 of JAGWTK010000029.1, read as the reverse complement.
GTTGAAGAATGCATCACGATATCGGCGCCAAGATCGAGCGGGTTTTGCAGGTAGGGAGATGCAAAGGTATTGTCTACGCACACCAGTACGTTTTTCGATTTGGCTATCGCGGTGATGGCAGCAATATCGGTGATGTTCATCAGGGGGTTGGTGGGTGTTTCCAGCCAGATGAGTTTTGTTTGTGCACTGATGGCATTGCTGACGTTACTCGGATCGGTTGTATCTACATACGTAAAACGAATACCGAATTTCTCAAACACTTTGGTGAAAAGTCGGTAGGTACCGCCATACATATCATTCGCAGCGATCACTTCATCGCCCGGTGATAATAATTTAATCACTGCATCCGTAGCCGCAACCCCGCTGCTGAAAGCCAGTCCGAACTGACCATTTTCAATCACTGCCAATGCTGTTTCCAGCGCCTGGCGTGTGGGGTTTTGCGAACGCGCATATTCAAAACCCTTGTTTTTACCAGGCGCTTCCTGTACATAGGTAGATGTTTGAAAGATAGGTGTCATGATCGCACCGGTAGAAGGATCGGGATCTGCACCTGCATGGATAATCTTAGTTGCTGTTTTCATATCATTCATTATTTACCGAAACCGGATTTGCAAAGATGCATAATTATCAAGTAGCAATCACATTTCCAGTTTAACGATCACTTAACGCCGGAAACCCGTTTTCATGCAACATTGATGAAACTTGGGCTGGTAGCGGGTTTCAGCGCTTTCACCTGCGTGCAATTCCTAAATCAAACGCGTGCGTAATCAGCATAGTTATCAAGAGTAGCCCGGTGTTACCAATTGACTTTTCCCGCGCGGCACATGATGGTAGTTTTGGGTGGTACACTTAGCCTTATTCATTCAATTAAACAATCAACACCATGAAAAAGATAACCGCTTTTGGATTAGCCATTGTACTTGCCGCTACCGCTTTCGCCGCAGATCCCACCGAAAAAGTATTGAAAGCTTTTAAGTCCACTTTCCGTGACGCACAGAACGTCGTTTGGTCCGACGGCACCGGGCAGTATACCGTTAAGTTTACCCAGCAAGGGGTCAACACTTTTGTGAAGTACGATGAGGACGGAAATTTTGTAAGCTCAAGACGTTATTATACCGGGAACAAATTGCCGGTTGATATCCAGTGTGCTCTTAAAAAGAAATATGCAGATAAAACCATTTATGGCGTTACCGAATTTACGGTAGGCAGTGATATTGCTTACTTTGTTAAACTGGAAGGTGAAAAGGATTGGACGACCGTAAAAGTAGATGGAGACAGGAATATGGAGGTGACAGAGAAGTACGGTAAGATGTAAGCAGTGCCCTGGGCTCCTTTATAATATCGAAGCCACCGACAAACAGCGCCAGTCAAAGTTATCAGCCGCATATGCATCCTGCGGCTGATTTTTTTTAGCCAGTACATCCCGGCGCACAATTCCTGCTGCCACGAGCTTCTGTTTTGCATCCTGCAATTGATCCAGCACGCCGGCATGTTGCATCCAGGTACGCTGGGGTGGTTCAAACCCGGTCTTTTCTTTTCGGTTAAGGATGCCCGGTGGTAACTGGTCTTTCATGGCCTGGCGGAGGATCCATTTTGAGTAGCCGTCACGGATTTTTGCTCTTGCAGGCAGTGAGAAAACAAATTCTACCAGTTCATGCTGGAGAAAGGGCAGGCGTAACTCACGTCCGCATGCCATGGAATTGATATCCGCGTACCGAAGCAGTTCATCCAAACCGCTTTCACATGTGTTATAGAAAAGCACATTGTTCAGTTTTCCCGGCCTTGGTAACTGGTACCAGGATTCACCGGCAGATTCAACGAAGGAAGCAGTTAGTCTTCGATCATGGTGCTGCTGGTAGCGGCGCCATTGGGTAAGTGCTTTTACGGCAAGATCCGGAAAACGTGCAGCCAACCGACTCGTCAAAGACCAGTCCGCCTTATCCGCAGCCAGTTCCTGCTTGAGCGCTTGTGTATCTCCGTTAGCCAGCTCTTCCAGGAACCAATGCCGGTATTTGGGGTAGCCCGCCAATACTTCATCTGCTCCCTGTCCGTCCAGCAAAACTTTAACGCCTGCTTCGGCGGCGAGCCGGAACACACGGTATTGAATATAGGCACTTGCAGAGCCGACAAGCCCTTCGTGCTGTTGCAGCAAGGCGGGCAGATCGGCGGCGAAGGAATTTGCATCCGGACTGATTTGGGTATTCAACAGTTTTTTGGAAGCCACCATTTCATGGATGCGCGCGGATTCATCCATGGGTTCACCAGGAAATACGGCAGAAAAAGTATGCAGGGAGGCGGGTGCGGGCAATAACGAGCAAATACTGGCTGCAATGGCGCTGCTGTCAAGTCCGCCACTCAAACTCGTGCCCAGTGGCACATCACTTCGTAACCGCTTGCTCACAGCATCGCGGAGTCGTGCTGCAAATTCTTCGATCCACAAATCATCTGTGCCTGTGCTTTGTTGCTTATCCTTGTCCAGTTTCCACCAGCAGTTTATTTGCGGGAAGGATTGTGCGGGTTTATACAGCAGCCAGGAAGCCGGAGCAAGTTGAAAAATATCACGAAATCCGGTAGCCGAATGATCAGCGGGATTGGCGGTATAGCCCAGCGTGAAAAAATTATAGATCAGTACAGGGTCTGCCTGCCGTTCTATGCCCGCCGCCCAAAGCGCTTTTTTTTCCGACGCGAACAAAAAATTTCCGTTGTGAAGGCTAAAATAGAAAGGCTTTTCCCCGAACCGATCGCGGGCTGCAAAAACTTGTTGTTCTTTCTCGTCCCAGATGGCAAAGGCGAACATGCCATCGAAATAACGGAGACAGTCCTGCTGCCAGCAATCATATGCAGCGAGTATTACTTCAGTGTCGGACGCGGAAGTGAATGTGTAGGCTTTTTTCTCAAGTGTGTCGCGCAGTTCTTTGTAATTGTAGATCTCCCCGTTGTGGACGATGCTGTACCGGCCGCCATAGTGCATGGGTTGCGCACCTTTTTCAGAAGTATCAATGATGGCCAGGCGGCGATGTCCGAGCTGGCAACGGGCATTGGCATTTTGCCAGCTTGCTTCGCCGTCGGGTCCGCGGTGTGCGATTGCCCGGAGCATGCATCGTAGCATGGATGCATCGTTATTCTCCGCTTTTGAAATGATACCTGCGATTCCGCACATGTTGCAAATATCCGGAATCCGGATGCAGCGGGATCTGTCGGCGACGCTTATTTCTTCTTCACCGGCTTTTTTACAGGCTTTTCATACGTTGCCATGGGAATGGATACAAGGGCAGTATCCCAGGCAGCAATCAGGTTAAATCCGGCGCCTGCTTTTTCAAAAAACATGGTAAAAGCTTCGAGGGGCTCGGCCTGTTTTTGCACGGGCACGTCAAAGCGCAGCACATCTTTTTCGCTATCGTATTTAAAGGCGCCCCAGATATCGGTCTCCCGGTTTACGATGATGGTCCATTTCTCTTCGGTGGGAATAGCGTACAGGGTATACCGTCCTTTTGTGACAACCTTATTATTAATAGTGACATCGCGGTACAATTCCAGTTCCGTTGCCTCGTTGGCGCCCAAACGCCATACTTTGCCATATTCCAGCATCTCCCCGAACACATTGCGGCCATTGCGCTGCGGCCGGCTGTATACCACCCTTGCTACGAGTGGCTCAGTGGCTTTGTCCTGTATCCGCAGGATGGGGTAGTTCACCGGGTAATAACTCATGTCCATCGGGGATTTGTCCATTAACGGAAACCTCGATTGCGCTTGTGTCAACAGCGATACACTCGTTACTACCAGGGCGAAAAAAAGATGCTTCATATCCAGTTTTTGTGCTTGCAAATATAACGTTGTTGCTGCGGTCAGATTGCAGCCATTCGCCGGATTACGAAATTTTTAAGCTCGGGAAAAAATACGGCGTAACAATCGCCGAGGTGCTGGTAATACTCCTTAAAAATATGGAATGCGGTGGCGCCTTCGGTGAGGTATTTCGCGCGATAAGCCAGTCCGCCCATGCTTTTTTCAATTCCTTCCATAAACTGGTAATTGTAGAGCCAGTTATGTTGTTGCATATGAGCAAACATTCGGTTGAAGCCTGCGGGTGCTGTGATTAGATAGGGTTGCATCATGTCGTAGGTTTCCTGTGAAAATGCCAGCAGCCCCTGTGTTCCAAAAGCAGTGGTATCAATGGCCAGGAAATGATCGTATACCACGTCTACAAATGCGCCCGCATATAACCGGTAGTGTGGCCGGAAAACCTGCCGTGCTTCCAATGTAGCGGGATGACTATCGGTAAAAGCATCTATCTCGCGGTGCAGTACAATGCCCCGTTGTACACCCGGGCTATAATCAAATTTTTTCTTGCCTTTAACAAAGTCGCTGATCAAATTGCCGGCGAGCAGATCCGGTTGGTGAAAGGAAAGGTATGCGTGGGCGAGGTAGTTCATTTGTGTTAAATATTGTTAAAGGTAAGCGGTAAGCGGTAAGAGCGTTTCGGAAGCTGCTGGCTACTGGCAGCCAGCTTCCAGCTGCGGGCAGATACGTAATAAATGAAAGCAGGGACTTCGGATTGAAGGCCCTCTCGCCTCTTACCCCTTACCGATTTACCTCTCTTGCCGCTCATCACCTGAAAATATACCATCACACGCAGATTAATCCCCGCTCAGATAGCAGGGGCATAATTCCTGTAACATCTTTTACCCTACCGCGTCTTATTTGGTGTACAACGCAAACGAAAAAGGATACACGTAATCATCAGCATTTATCATTAAACCTTATAAAATTCAGTTATGAAAAAATTCATCATCGCAGCAAGTTTCGCTTTCGCCATCTCAGCTTCCGCATTCGCTAAAGAACCTTCCAAAGAACCCGGCAGCCAGGTAAAACAGGCTTTCCGCACAGAGTTCAGTCATGTGTCAGACGTAAACTGGTCACCTATAGGTACAGAAGGTATTTACAAAGCAGAGTTCAAATTCAACAACGAGAACCTGCAGGCTTTCTTCACCTCAGAAGGTGAGTTTATCGGAACCAGCCGTGAAATCGTAAAGACACAATTGCCCCTGGCCATCGCACGCCAACTCGATAAACAATACAGCCAATACCGCATTGTGACCATTTTCGAATACAGCAAAAAGGACGGTGTGAACTATTTCGTAACACTCACCGGTGATAAGGGTACACAAATCATCAAAGCAGATGTAAGCGGTGATCTGAGTGTATACCAAAAAAACATCAAATAAATTTTCAAGCACAAGATTCGCGGTGCCGATAGCGGCATCCAACAAACCAACATAAAGTACAATCAAAATGAAAAAGTTATTTACAGCAGTGATGATCAGCGCGGTTTTTATGGTGAGCACTGCTTTTGCCAGCAAAAACGAAAACACCAGCATCGCAGCAGAAACCGCTTTCAAAAAAGAATTCAGCCAGGCCACGAATGTTAACTGGACCAAGACTGAAAACTATATCAAAGCCAGTTTTCGGATGAACGAACAGGTGATGACCGCCTACTTCACACCCGATGGGGAGTACCTCGGTGTAACCAGGAATATTTTATCTACCCAACTACCCATACCCCTGCAGGCTTCGGTAAAAAATGATTATGCTGATTTCTGGATCACCGACCTGTTTGAATACGCAAGGACCGATAGCAACGGCTATTTCATCACCCTTGAAAATGCCGATCAGGTAGTGACCCTTCAATCGGTAAACGGAACGAACTGGAGCATCTATAAAAAAAATAAAAAATAGCAGTCAGGTTTTCTCAATGTTTGTTAGAAGTGAAACCCCGCCTTTTCCAGGCGGGGTTTTTGTTTGCCATCACCCGGAAAATAGGTGACACAATATTCGATAGCGTTTTCCTTTACGATTGCTATAGCGTCGGCTTCGTTCTCTATTATATTCGGGCCAGCCGCGAATAGCCCGCTCATCACGCTCCTTGTACTGTGGTAATGAATGATGCGTACATTTTTTTCATTTACCAATGAATCATGCCGATACCATTGATAGAGCACCTCGCTGTAGATATTGTAACTGGCTTGCCGGTGTGTACCGCCAGCATCACGGCTCACCTCCACTTTTACCTGTTCAAATCCAACATCAACACTTCTTATGATCAACGCCCCATCCGCCAGCTGACTGTCTTCCAAACGAAGGAGGCTGCTGTCGGAAGGATCGGCCGCATCAAAGCTATGACCGGTAAGTAAAATGGTTTTACCGCTTGCCACAGCCAGGCGGACCTGCATAGCCTGTAATAAAGTGTCGGTAAGTCGATGGAATAATCCAGTTTTGTTTTTACGAAACCTTGCCGCATTGACGTCATACGCGTTGATGACCAGGATGCGGTTTCCCCGTTGGCTATTACCGATGATAGTTGACGCGGTGTCTTGTTGTGCGTGGCCGCGGAAAAAACACAGTACCGCCGCCAGCGCAAAGACAACCGCTACCGGATAATTGGTGACGCACATAAAAAGACATATATAGTAACTTAGGAAAAACCTTCCACCATGAAATTCCTGATTGTATTCATTGCCGCCAGCTGCTGTTTCCTGGCAGGCTTTTCGCAAACAAATCCATCGGCCGCTACCAAGTCCGATCTCATGCAACGCAGCAGGCACCTGCGCACAACAGGCTGGATATTCGTTTCCACCGGTTCTGCGGTTACCATCGCCGGCACCGCCATTTTGATCAATAGCCTCAGCACTGATTTCACGGGTAATTACAAGTCGCAGTCGGCCCTTGGCGGTGTACTCATTGGCGCAGGGGTACTTACCATCGCGGGCTCCATTCCTTTTTTCATCCAGGCACACCAGCAGCACAAAAAGGCCCTCTCAATTGCTGCTGCCAACTATGGTCTGCCAGTGATTGTTCAATCTGCCACACGACAACCTTTCTATCCCGCCCTGCGCCTGCAATGGCAGTTTTAGCTTGAACAGGGGGCATAAATAAACAGCAATACTGTATTTTTGCCAGCCCTGATTCTAAGTTACTAATAAAGCCATTCATGAGCACGACCCATTTGTCTGAGCAGGAAATCATCCGAAGAGAAAAACTCGAAGAGCTGAAAAAGCTGGGCATTGATCCCTATCCAGCTGCCTTGTACCCCGTCAACGCGCATGCAGCAGCGATCAAAGCCGCTTATAAGGGTGAAGAAAACAAAGCCGATTTTGCTGACGTATGCCTTGCGGGTCGTATCATGAGCGTACGCGATATGGGTAAGGCCAACTTTGCCGTATTGCAGGATGCTTCCGGGCGGATTCAACTCTATATTAAGCAGGATGATATTTGCCCGGGCGAAGACAAGACGCTTTACCAGCAAGTCTGGAAAAAACTCACCGATATTGGCGATGTCATTGGCGTGAAAGGATATGTGTTTACGACCAAAACAGGTGAGACCTCTGTACATGTGAAAGAATTTACGCTGCTCACGAAATCGCTGAAGCCACTGCCTTCGGTAAAAGAAAAGGACGGAGAGGCGTTTGATGAAGTCACTGATCCCGAATTCAAATACCGGCAGCGTTACGTTGACCTCACGGTAAACCCCGATGTGAGAGAAGTGTTCGTGAAGCGCAGCAAAATGATCAATACGATCCGCGAATTTCTCAATGAAAAAGGTGCCCTTGAAGTGGACACCCCCGTGTTGCAGGCGATTCCGGGCGGTGCGGCCGCACGTCCTTTTGTTACGCACCACAATGCCCTGGATGTGCCTTTCTACCTGCGTATTGCCAATGAGCTCTACCTGAAACGTTTGATTGTAGGCGGGTTCGACTGGGTGTATGAGTTCAGCCGCAATTTCCGCAACGAGGGAATGGACCGAACGCACAACCCCGAGTTCACGGTGCTGGAATGGTATACAGCCTACAAGGATTATTTCTGGATGATGGAAACCACCGAACAACTGATGGAACGCATTGCTATTGCACTCCATGGTACTACAGATGTGATACTGGGTGAAAATACCATCAGCTACAAAGCACCTTTCAAACGCATATCCATTATCGATGCCATTAAAGAAAATACCGGCATCGATATTACCGGCATGGAAGAAGAAGCGCTTCGCGAGGTTTGTAAAAAATTAAACATCGGCGTTCCCAATAATATCGGCAAGGGCAAATTGATCGATGAAATCTTTGGTGCTACCAGCGAACACAAATACATTCAACCCACTTTCATCACCGATTACCCGGTGGAGATGAGTCCGCTTACCAAAAAGCACCGCAGCAAACCAGGCCTGGTAGAACGTTTTGAACTAATGGTCAACGGCAAAGAAGTCGCCAATGCCTACAGCGAGTTGAACGATCCCATTGAACAGCGTGAACGTTTTGAAGAGCAGGCCCGGCTCATGCAACGCGGCGACGATGAAGCAATGTACATTGATCATGATTTTCTCCGCGCGCTGGAATACGGCATGCCGCCGACCAGCGGTATCGGTATCGGCATCGACCGACTTTGTATGTTCATGACCAACCAGGTGAGTATACAGGATGTGCTGTTCTTTCCACAGATGCGACCCGAGTCATTTTAGATATAAGATATATTGATGTAAGATATCAGATCGTTATAGCCGGATGTTCCTGCAGCGGGAACATTTCTGGATGTATTGATTTTTAGATTTCCGGATTTGCCCTGGCATTTACGATTGAAGAACTTTTGTTGAAAGATATTAATCTTTTCTGGCCGGATGCCTCAGCCTATCTCAAAGTATTCAGTTCTCTTAATCAATGAATTTCCGGGCTTGCATCAAGGGCTGCGACTTGCAGTTACGGGATCGTCTTTGTACTCCGTACTTTGTACTCGGTATCAGATACCAGATACTACCTTCCAGATACGATCAATGGCAGATTTGATCCTCGCTGATTTCTTTGCGTGTAGCCCTTTTGGCCATTGCCACAAGGCAGCGACCCGCTACCATAGGGACAGTCTTTGTACTTTGTACTTGGTACTTTGTACTTTGTACTCCATCAGTCCCGGTAATTCAACGGCGGCTTTCTATCCCCCACGAGTGACTTGTATTTGAAATCGGCGCCACGTGCTTTGTTGAACTCGTCTTTTGCGTCCTGCACCAACTGCGGATTCGTCAGTAAATCATATCCCGTTAGTGCAATGGTTTTCGCTGCTACCATCATCCCTTTGAAACCAAGATCGGTTCCGCCACAGGCAACAGCCTGCCAGCTATGCGGGGGCGTGCCCGGCGCCCAGGTAGCGGTGCCCATGCCCACGGTGGGAACGGTCCAGCTGATATCACCCACATCAGTAGACGCATAAAATGCCTTATCGATAGACGTTAGATCAAGCGGTTTGATGGTGGCCGCGTCGGAGGGCTCAGGGACTTTATAGGCGAAACTGGATTGAATTTTTTTGGCGAAGGCAGTTTCTTCAGGCGTATACTGTACGCCGCCGGTGCGTTCCAGGTTTTTTTGCATGGCGATCAGTAGTGGCTTGTTCGACAGCAATTCGTATTCACCACTTAATACTTCATAGTCGACCGTTGTTTGCGTACCCATGGCGGCGCCTTTTGCCGCCTGGATGACCCAATCGTAGATGCGCATCACTTCATTGCGGCTTTTGTGCCGGATCGTATACCATACTTCTGCAAAATC
>JAGWTK010000436.1 GCA_028876035.1 Bacteroidota bacterium | reverse complement strand
TTTGCCAGGGAATTTCAAACTCAGCAAACCAGCCCGAATCGGTCCGTGCCGTGCGCACATTCCACAAGCCATTCCAGTCGATATCAAAATAAAGATCGTCGAAGCTGAGAAAATCGCGTTGCACGCCCCAGGCATTGGTGCCGATGCCCATGGCATTGCGCTGATCATTGAAACCATCGAACGTGAGCAACACCAGATCGTGCGATAAAAAATTGAAATCGCGTTTGAAGTCGGTCGCCCTGATCGCTTTCTTACCCAACGAATCTTTGGCAAAGATGCCGAGGTAAAGATGTTGGCGGTTGTACAATACTTTCACGATCGTTTCAAATGCCGGTGCCGCATCCTGTACGGGTTCTACCTGGATGAACCGCGGCGAAGGCTGGGCGAGTGCCCATTCTGGTTCATTGAGTAAACCGTCGATGTGCAGTGATGTTTGAATGGGTGTCGCGATGATCTCCCTGCGCAGGGTATCTCCGGAAGCAGGCTTCTGGGCGGCGGAAACCAAGCAACCCAGCAGGCAGCAGGCAAGAAGCAGTTTGGTTGGCATGCGCTGCAAAGAAATAGAACCAAAGCATATGGGCCATCATGATTTTGGACAGGCGGCAGGATATTATTTGTATGTCTATGTTTTTATATACCTTCCTTGGGCCTGATTGCTCTATTCAAAGCCATAACCAATTGCCATGCGAAACATTGTTTTCATATCCGCCTTTTTAGCTTTTTCGTTTATTACAAAAGCACAGCCACCGGTAACGAAGGGACTGGTTTCACCGGAAGTATTGCCCGACCATTCCGTCATATTCCGGATCAAAGCACCGGGTGCTTACAGCGTTCAGGTGACGGGCACCATGCGATCCGACTTCAAACCGATCCCGATGGAGAAAAAAGATTCGGGTTTGTTTGAAGTAAAAATCGGTCCCCTTGCCTCGGGCATGTACGAGTACCGGTTCATACTCGACAGCGCACTTGTTCTTGACCCCAACAACAAAGCGGTGACCCGCGACGGCAGTTATATTGAAAACAGGTTGCTGGTGCCCGGCCAATTGGGCGATTTGCTCGACGTACAGGATGTGCCGCATGGAATGGTGAGTGCGGTTTGGTACCCATCACCCACCCTGCACATGAACCGGAGAATGTACGTTTATACGCCACCCGGCTATGAACAGGGAAAAGAAAAGTATCCCGTCCTCTATCTATTCCACGGTGCCGGCGGTGATGAAGACGGATGGATCAGCCGCGGTCGCGCCAATTATATCCTCGATAACCTCATTGCATCGAAAGCCGCCCTGCCCATGATCATTGTGATCACCAATGGGAACCCCGAGTCGATGGCTGCACCAATGGATCGCCCATTGAATGCAAACAAAGAACAAGGCGGTATCGGAAGCATGGCATCCCAACGGTTTGAAGAAAGCCTGGTAAAAGACGTGGTTCCTTTTATTGAAAAAAGTTACCGCGTACAAGCGGATGCCGGCCATCGTGCAATCGCCGGACTTTCCATGGGTGGTTATCAAACCCAGAACATTACTAATGCAAATCCAGCCATGTTCAGCTATATCGGTGTGATGAGTATGGGGCTATTGTCCGCCTTTGGAAACAACCCGGGCAATTACAATAGGGAGAAACACATGGAACAATTAAAAGCACTTGTAGCCGCCCAACCAAAGCTATACTGGATTGGAATCGGTAAAGACGACTTTCTCTACGGCACCGTCACCAAACTTCGTAGTCTGTACGATGAGGTGGGCCTCAAATACATTTACCGCGAATCAGAAGGCAACCATGTGTGGAATGTTTGGCGTTTGTACCTCACAGAGTTCGCACCTAAACTTTTCAGATAATCCGGTTCACTAACCAGGAAAATACACTTGAGATGACAACACGTGCTGTTTTACAAAGCCTTTGCCTGCTGTTGCTATTGCCGGTGACCGCATCAGCACAACCCGCTCAAAAGCCAAGGGTATTGATTCTATCCGATATCGAAGCCGATCCCGACGATACCCAGTCTTTTGTCCGCTTCCTGCTTTATTCCAACCAATGGGATGTAGAAGGATTGATCGCCACTACGTCTATTCACCAGCAACACCGCGTGGCGCCAGAGAGTATCATAAAAGTCCTGGATGCATATAAAAAAATTCAGTCTAATCTTCTTAAACACGAGCCAGGCTATCCTACCTATGCATTCCTGCATTCAAAAGTGAAGAAAGGCCTGGCCGTGTATGGTATGCAAGCGGTGGGCGAGGGAAAAGATTCGGAAGGATCGGAATGGGTATTGAAGGCGCTGCTGAAAAATGATGATCGCCCGCTGTGGGTATGCGTATGGGGCGGACCGAACACCCTTGCGCAAGCGCTCTGGAAAGTGAAGCACACCTTGAGTGAATCGGCGGCAGAAAAAATTTACAAAAAGCTCCGCGTGTACACGATTTCTGATCAGGATGATGCTGGTCCGTGGATCCGCACCAATTTCCCTTCTGTATTTTTTGTAGTGACACCCGGCTATAATTACAACAGGGCCACCTGGCTGGGGATATCTTTCCCTGTACCCGGTTCCAATGCAGAAGTGGTATCGGCCGACTGGCTTGCAAAAAATATTCAACAAGGTCACGGTCCGCTTGGCGCCGTGTATCCCGACGTTGCTTATGGCATGGAAGGTGATACACCCTCTTTTCTCAACCTAATCAACAATGGGCTTAATGATCCCGAACATCCGAATTATGGTGGCTGGGGCGGACGTTATGAATATTTTCTTCCGCCTTTCGAAGATTCGAACACCGGTATGTTCAAAAGAGAAAACTGGCCGCAGGATCAACCAGAGACAAGACCGATTTGGACCAATGCCAGTGACTCGGTTGTATCCCCGACCGACAAAAAAGCGTATTATGGTAACCGTGAGACCATCTGGCGTTGGCGCGTGGAATTCCAGAACGATTTTGCAGCGCGTATGCAATGGACGACAAAAACATACAAAGAATGCAATCATCCGCCCGTCATTAAGCTGGCGCATAGTAACCGCCTGCGGTTGAAATCGGGACAATCGATACTACTCAGTGCCAATGGCACTACCGACCCCGATGGCGATTCGATGAGTTATCTCTGGTTTCCCTACCGTGAAGCCGGCACTTATAAAGGACCGCTCCGTTTTCCGATTGCCGCGGGCAACATGTATGAAGTACCTTTCGTTGCTCCGACTGTGGACAGCGAACAAACCATTCACATGATTCTGAAAGTAACTGACAAGGGAACACCGGCCTTGACGCGGTACCAGAGAGTAATTATAACGGTGGAACCGTAGACGGCTATTTGAGATATAAGATATTTTGATGTGAGATATGGGGCAGTCGCGCCGGGTGGTCCAGACACCTGGCTGCAACCGTCGATTTGATTGCTGGATTGTCAATTTCTCGATTTCTCGATTTTTGATTTGTTGATTTGTTGATTTTTGCAGCGTCGGAAAACTTCTTCGGGCGCAGAGAAGGAGGGACATGTAAGATATAAGATAGATTGATGTGAGATATGGATCAGTCTCACCGAATGGTCCAGATACAAGATACCACATACCATATACCTCCAAGAAATCGCTGATGGCGGATGTGGTCATCGCTGATTTAAGATATATAGAATTAGGTAGAACTTTCTCATTTGAATGTTCAGCGGCTGATAACAAACTAATTTATTTAGTATATTGCAGCTAAATTAGTTAGTATGTTTAGAGGGGTTAACGGATGCGAGTTTCA
>JAGWTK010000435.1 GCA_028876035.1 Bacteroidota bacterium | reverse complement strand
CTGTACATCTCTTGTACCATTGGAGTTGTCTACCCCGAAATTGAGTTTGTAGTTCAGTCCTTTGATGATCCGGAAAGTACCAGCGATATTTCCGGTGATGCGGTTGATCTTGGTAATTTCTTTATCGAGTGTGAATGACTGCAGCGGGTTGTTGATGTTCTGGTATTGGGCTGGTTTACCATTCGCATCATAAGCAGCATAAGTTGGGTTATTGGAAAGTGCATCGCCAATTACGCCGGATACGGGCGGTCGGTAAGCCACTGTACCGGTTGCATTGAGGTTAGCCTCCACCGTTAGACGGTCATCCAGGAAACGCTGGGTAGCATTGAAGCGACCACTGTAACGGTTAAAATCATTGTACTTGATAATTCCCTGCTGTTTTTGTAATCCAAAGGATGCATAATACGTAAGCTTATTGGCACCACCGCTCATGCTTACATTGTGGTTTTGCGTGTAGGCCGTTCTGGTGATTTCTTTTTGCCAGTCGGTATTGGCCCCTTTATCATCCAACACACCACCGGCTTTCACCACCTGGGTGCGGTATTCATCTGCAGAGAATACGGGTATTTTGCGGGCCAGGGTAGAAATACCCAGGCTTCCGGAGTAATTTAATTGATTGGCGCCGCCCTTTCCTTTCTTCGTTGTGATGAGGATAACGCCATTCGCACCACGTGCGCCATAGATGGCCGTTGCAGAAGCGTCTTTCAAAACGTCGATGGATTCAATGTCCTGCGCATTCAAAAAGTTCAGTGGGTTACCACCGCCGGTGCTGGAATTGTCGAGTGCAAGTCCGTCTACCACAAACAGGGGCGTACTACCGGTGCGTACACCACCCGGGCCACGAACGGTGATCGACTGAATGCCCCCTGGTTCTCCGCTGGAGGATGTTACGTTTACACCCGCTACCTTACCCTGCAGGAGTTGTTCCGGCGAGTTAATAATGCCGCGGTTGAATGCATCTGCCCGTACAGATTTCACGGAACCGGTAACATCTTTCTTGTTTTGGGTTCCATAACCCACCACCACTACCTGCTGGAGGTCGGCACTGGCGGCTTCCAGTTTAACGGCCAGGTTATCGCCTGCCGCTGCCACTTCAATTTCCTTGTAGCCAACAAAACTGATAACAAGAACTGATTTGTTGTCGGCTACCTGGATCGTAAAGCTTCCATCGGCGCCTGAAACCGTTGTTCGCTTCGTGCCTTTGACGCGGATGGTTGCTCCGGCAAGCGGGTTGCCCGTAGCGGCATCCACAATTTTTCCTGTAATGGGCTGATCGGTTGCGCGGCTAATTTCTCGTGGGGGATTTTCGCCTGCCAGGGCAGACAAACTGCCGATAGGAAACAAGGCCCCCACCAGCAGCAACCACTTTGCGGTTGTGCAATTTTTCATTGTGTAGTATAGTTGGTTAACAATTCAGGTATCAAAAGGCCGGCAAAGTAAGGAAGTCGTCATCATAAAAACACAATGGCACATCTTAATAAAATATTACCATTGGTTTTAACGCTGCTTTAATGCTGGCTGGGTCTTTCGGGGGATGGTTCGGACAGTTGGAATGGTGGATTGCTAAAGTAAGTTCGGAAAATTTACAATAACAAGTGAAAGGTTTTATTTCCACGGAAGGTTTGCGTATACACCATAAAAAAGGCTACCCTTCGGTAGCCCTGGCTGAAACGATCAACAATGTATTTATTTGAAAACATCGGAGTTCTGGCGATTGAGGTTTACACTGGCCAGGATGTTTTTAACACTTATCTCGCTTACGGTTGATTTGGGAAAGAAATCGAAAGAGCCAAATTTCATCGCTTTTACGGCAATATCGAGTTCTTCCATGCTGGTTGTGAAAATAACATAGAGGTAGGGATTCTTTTCACGAAGTTGTTTTAGCACGGTGATACCATCGGTGTTTTTCATCTGGTAGTCCAGGAAAATGATTTCCGGTTCAAAGCCCAGTTGTTCCAAACAGGCTTCTCCGCTTTCAAAGCCCAGAACGTTGAAATAGCCCAGTGAATGAAGAATGCCTTTGAGCAATTCACTCCAGTACGGATCGTCGTCGACGATAAAGATCCTTTTACTTTTTTCGTTGATCATGCGGAATTGGTTTTTATAATAACGCAGGGCAAAGAATTTATTTAAGCAAGACGGGAAAACCTTGGGGAATCAAGTAGAAACTGTGGACTTCTTCTGAATATTCTACGTAGACCGTGGAGTAATAAGTTTTAAGTTGTAAGCAATAAGTTGGCTGGCGCGAACGGTTTCTATTATCCGCACTGTCCCGCGGAAAGAACAGTCCCTCACCATGGACAGCGAGGACGATGTTGAAGATCACCCGGGTTTTACTTCCGTCAATTTGTTCCGACGCAGAAACCAATAATACAAGGGTATGCCGGTAGCCATTAATACCAGGCCGAATACTGCTTCGCGCGGCTTCTCTGTAATGGTATTGATGAACAGGCCGATGCAGAAAATGATAACGATGACCGGTATAACCGGATAGCCCCATACTTTATAGGGCCTGTGTGCGTCCGGCATCTTTTTTCGAAGAATGATAACGCCAAGCGTAGTGGCCCCATAAAAAATGAATACGGCAAAAATTATCATGTCTGTCAGCTGGTCGAAGGTGCCGGAGAGTACTAACAGGCATGCCCAAACGCACTGGTACAACAACGACCGTCCGGGCACGCTTGCCCTGTTCAGTTTTTCTACACCGGGGAAGAACAATCCTTCCCTGGCCATCGCATAATACATCCTGCAGCAGGCGAAGATGGTTGCGTGTGTGCAGCCGAGGGTGGTAAGTGCAATCAATACAGATATGAAAATGCCCCCTGCCCTGCCCCAGACAACCGACATTGCCGCAATGGCCGGAATTCCTTGCTGGCGCTGGTAGATGTTTTCCAGCTGCGGAACGGGCAACACTGATAAATACGCAATATTGACCAGCAGGTAGATGCCAATGATGGAAAATACACCGATGACCAATCCGAGGGCGATGTTTCGTTTCGCGTTCTTCACCTCACCACCAATATACCCAACGGTGGCCCAGCCCTGGTAAGCCCAGAATGCCGATAGCATGGCGGTAAAGACGGCACTGATGGTAACCATCTGCCCGTTGCTGGTATGCACACTAAACGCAGAACTGATATCCGATTTACTGCTGCTGAAACACGCCAGTATTACGCTCAATATCCCGGCGCCCACCAGCAGGAGCAGGATGGTGCTGAGTCCCGCTCCCGTCTTTACCCCCCTGCCATTGACCCAGCTAAGGAGAATGATCAGCACGATGGCAGTGAGCTTGATATTGAATCCTTCAAATGGCGAGAAAAGTCCGAAGGCGGACCGGTGTTCGTAGCGGGTGAGCATGGCCGGTAGCGGCACCAGGCTGTTGAGGGATTCGGCAAACACATAGGCAAGGGAGGAAATTGCGGCCGTTTCAATCACCACGAACAATGACCAGCCAAAAAGAAAAGCAAAGAACCGGTTGTAGATGGTTTTATAATATACATATTCGCCGCCCGTATCGGCAAGTAGTCCGGATACCTCTGCATTGCACAGTGCACCGAACAATGTGATAATCCCTCCCAGCACCCAGCAAATCAATATCCAGCCCGATGAATGCAGCTCTGCGGCCATGGGCGCCACTTTTTTGTAGACACCCGAGCCGATGATATTGGCAATTACCATCACTACCACCATGCCGAGTCCGAGGGATCGATTGAGTTGCCGGGGTTGACTCATGCTTT
>JAGWTK010000028.1 GCA_028876035.1 Bacteroidota bacterium | reverse complement strand
GGGTATCCGCATGGAAAGCCTGCTCGCCTACAATTTTCTCAGCGAAAGGATGCAGCCTGCTGAAGGAGAAAAATTGTACTGCCAGGCTACAGCGCCTGCAAGACCCATGCTCGCCGAAGAGAAGAAAACAGTGCTGAGAGAAATGAACAATGTGGTGAAACCTGCCGATACTACACACGTGGTGCAAACCAAAGAAACCTTGTACAGCATTTCAAAGAAATATGGCGTTAGCACCGAACAACTTAAATCATGGAATAAACTGGATTCAGCCGATTTGAGGATTGGACAGCAATTGTTGATACGTTCGGCGCAATAAATGCAAGTTTCTACTATACCAAAACTACCCGCTGCCGATGCAAACATTACGCGTTCACGACAAAGAGTTCGAACCCTATCTTTCCGCCGCTGCTATTTCAGCCAAGGTAGCCGGGATGGCGGAGGCCATCAACAATGACTATGCAGGTAAAAAGCCGCTGTTTATTGCCATCCTGAACGGGTCTTTTATTTTCGCGGCCGATTTGTTCAAAAACATCAGCATCGAGGCAGAGATCTGCTTTATTAAGCTGGCCTCCTACAAAGGCACAAAATCCAGTGGGCATGTGATAACTGCTATTGGCCTGGATACCGATATTATTGACCGCCACATCATTATACTGGAAGATATTGTAGACACGGGTAAAACGCTGAGCGAGTTTCTCCCACAGTTGCAACACCAGCAACCCGCCTCTATGGTGATTGCCGCCTTGTTGCATAAACCCGAAGCCACGGTGTATCCGATCGACATCAAATACCTGGGTTTTTCCATACCCAATAAGTTTGTGCTGGGCTACGGACTGGACTACGACGGACTGGGCAGAAATCTGGGGGAGATATACCAACTCGCACGGTAAAAACGTTTCAGAGGCGATACGACTACCCGGTTTCCCGGAACCGATACATGGGTTTACTATCCGCTTGAAAACTTACTGCACGATATTATTTGCACTGCTTGCCAACCTGTCGCTCTCTGCGCAGTTTTACTTAAGGGGAGAGGTGAGGGACGAGACGAATACGCCCCTGGCCAACTCCAGGCTGATCCTGCACTCCACCGGCTATGTGTATTACTCCGGCAGTTCCGGCGGTTTCGGTATTGTTTCTTCACTAAAAGAAGACTCGTTGGTCGTTTCCTATGATGGCTACCAGGAACAGCGGGTAAAGCTGTCGGCGGCGAATTATACTACCATCGTCCTTAAACTGCAGCATGCCTCGGGTAACCTGCACAAGAGCAGGCTGGTTTCAATCACCAAAGACATGCAGTGGGATGAAAAAAAGAACTGGTCTGTAGGCGGTGAAACCTATAGCAACCTGCTCGAAAACGAATTTATTCCCGCCAAAAAGTATCCCGAAACAGGCTTCGCCATCAATACCGACAAAGCTGCCTACAGCAATATGCGGCGCTTTATCAATATGGGCAGCACCGTGCCTCCAGACGCGGTTCGTACGGAAGAACTCCTGAATTATTTCAATTTTGGCTACAAAGAGCCGGCAAAAGACAGCACGTTTGCGTTTGATTCCCGCCTCACTACCTGTCCATGGAAACCAGAAAATGAATTACTCTACCTGCAGGTGTCTGCGCGTAAAGTAAACATGGACAAAGTGCCTGCAAGCAATATCGTTTTCCTGATTGATATCTCCGGGTCTATGGACATGCCCAACCGACTGCCTTTGTTGAAGTCGGCCTTTAAGCTTATGATCAGTAACCTCCGGCAAAAAGATACGGTATCGATCGTGGTGTACGGCAGTACAGTAGGCGTTTGGTTGCAACCCACCTGTGGTACGGAAAAAGAAAAAATAACCAGGGCTGTAGAGGATCTGTATCCCGGTGGATCCACCCCGGGTGCTTCCGGCATCCAGGCCGCTTATGCGCTCGCGAAAAGCAAGTTTATAAAAGGTGGTAACAATCGCGTGGTCCTGGCCACCGACGGTGATTTCAACGTTGGTCAGGCAAATGAAGAAGAGCTGGAAAACCTGATCACACTACATCGCCAATCCGGCATCTACCTTACCTGTCTTGGTGTTGGAATGGGCAACTACAAAGATTCCAAACTGGAAATACTCGCCAAAAAAGGGAATGGCAATTTCGCCTACCTCGATAATGAAAGGGAAGCCGAGAAGGTACTGGTAAAAGAACTTACGCAAACATTGTATACGGTTGCGGACGATGCCTACCTCAGTATTCATTTTAACCCGCGACTGGTAAAAGAATACCGCCTGATCGGTTTCGATAACAAACTGAAAGCAGTGGCGGATTCGCTCAGTGAGTTAGAAGGCGGCGAAGTTGGATCGGGGCATACCCTGATGGCCGTGTTTGAACTAACGCCCACTTTTTCGAACGTATCGACCGCCGACAATCCCGGTCGGGAACCGATTGCCAAAGCGGTCGTGAATTATAAATGTCCCAACGATTCCACCAAAAAACGTTCGGAGTTCGAAGTGCCTTTTGTGTACACCGAGTTTCCGGATATGCCCGCCTGTCATCGTTTTGCAGCAGCTGTGGTAGAGTTTTCACTGTTGCTGAAAGAATCGCCCTATGCAAAGGGTATTAGCTGGAATGACCCGCTGGTACTCGCCAACGAATCCTGTAACAGTTCAGACGCCGTACAAAAAGAGTTTATTACCCTCGTAGAAAAAGCGAAAAAGATTTACGGAAAATCGAAACGCCGCCGCATTTGATTATCAGCTTCGCGCACTCAGTTCTAAACGCCTGCCGATATTGGAACTGAACCGATCATGGGGATCGTATTTCCTTTTCACCGCCAGCCATTGTTCATACTGCGGGTACATCGCCCGAAACATCGCGGCCGTTAACATTCCATCTTTACCAAGGTATAGACGACCGCCTGCCGACAATACCTTCTCATCCAGCTTTGGCGTAAAAGCGTGCAGTTCCCTTGAAACAGGAAAGTCGATCGCCAGTGTGTATCCTTTGAACGGAAAGGAAAGGATGCCTTGCCCTTCTCCCATTTTTTTAAACACGTTCAGGAAAGGGCGGCAACCGCTGGCCGCGATTAGCTCAAGTATCTCTTTTAAATTTTGCCGGCCATTGGCTTCCGGAATGACAAACTGGTACTGAATAAACCCTCTCTTACCATAGCCCCGGTTCCAGTTGTTGATAGCGTCCAGCGGGAAAAAGAATTTCTCGTAGTGTACAAAGTCCTTGGGTGAGTTTTGTACGAAGGCAATCACTTTATTCATCATCCTAACAGTGAGTCCGTTCAGCACGAATGACGGAAGAAAGAAAGGAACGAAGAGTTTGCTTGTTGCATGCAGTTTCAATGGGTCGGCTTTCAACTTCTCCGGAAGTTCGTTCAGCTTGGCAGCATTGCCCAGGGTAAGCACGCCGCTGCCGAGTTTTTTCCCGGTAGCCAATGCATCTATCCAGGCTACGGAATAGTTGAATGTTTCGTCGTATTTGGTTACTGCTTCCAGCATATGATCGAGGTCTTTGATCACCATCGATTTCTGCCTGAAATAAGTAGTCTCTATTTTTCTTAGCTTGATCTTCGCCGTTAGTATCACACCCAGTAAGCCCAGTCCGCCAAAATTCGCCCAGAACAGATCTTCATTCTCTGTGCGCGAAGCAGTCAGAATGCGTCCGTCGGCCAGCATAATGGTAAACGAAAGCACGCAGTTCACAAAAGAGCCATCGATATGGTGTGCTTTTCCATGGATGTCATTGGCGATGGCACCACCGATGGTGACGAACTTGGTACCCGGACAAATCATCGGCAACCATCCTTTCGGACCAAATGTATTGATGATCTCTTCGAGGCTTGTTCCGCTCTGGCATTCCAGGATTCCATTGGCTTCATCCCATGCCATGAAATAATTCATTTTCGTGCAAACGGCCACATAGTGCTGGTCATTGGTTGCCTGGTCGGCATAACTGCGGCCCAGGCCACGCGGAACCAGTGTATCCTGCTGCAGCACTTCCATACACTCCGCTGCGTTGCGCGGTTCAAACGCGAAAGATTCGGTCATTGGGTAGTTACCCCATCCGGACAAAGCTTGTTTCTTACCAGGAAGCATGTGCTTGAATTTGATGCTGTCAATCTGTTAAACGCCGGGAGTCTTCACCAATTGTAGGGCTTCTGCAGGGATAGTGGCTATGGCAGGAAACCGTGGAGGCAGTGCAAAATAAACACAAAAAAAGGGGCTATCAAAACAAAATACAGGTTTGATAGCACCCTACTGACGTAAAGAATTATATTATTTGCAGGGATGAGTTTATTCGTTGTGGTCTAGGTGAACATCTCACGCATCTTATCGAAAAAGCTTTTATCACTTTTTTCCGGCCTCGGCTGGAAGTTTTGCGACTGGCTCATTTTCTCCAGCATTGATTTCTCTTCATTGCTCAGGTGTTGCGGGGTCCATACATTAATGTGTATTAGCTGATCTCCTTTCGCATACCCGTTCACTTCAGGAAAGCCCTTGCCTTTTAACCGGAATATTTTTCCGCTCTGCGTACCCGCTGGTATTTTAATTTTTGCCTTTCCGTCGATGGTGGGTACTTCTACCTGGGTGCCAAAAACGGCGTCGGGGATGGACACATACAGATCGTAGGCAACATTGAGTCCGTCGCGGTGCAGTTCTTTGTGCGCTTCTTCCTCGATCAGTATCAGGAGGTCACCCGCCATACCACCACGCTCACCCGCATTGCCTTTACCGCTCAGGCTCAGTTGCATGCCTTCCTGCACGCCTGCGGGAATATCAAGTGTCACCGTCTCTTCACCATACACCCTGCCCTCTCCTTTACAACTACCGCATTTGGCTGTTATCGTGGTGCCTTCACCGTTACAGGTAGGACAGGTGGTAACGGTTTGCATTTGCCCCAGAAAAGTATTCGTAACGCGTTTTACCTGGCCATTGCCACCACAGGTGCCGCAGGTTTGCACGCTGCCTTTATCTTTCGCCCCGCTGCCGCCGCAGGTATTGCAAACCACATGTTTTTTGAGCTTTACACTTTTGCTCACCCCTTTGGCAATTTCTTCATAGCTCAGCTTCAGTTTTATCCGCAGGTTGCTGCCCCGTGCGCCGCGCGCGCGTCCACCACCCTGGCGCGAGGAGCGACCACCGCCTCCGAAGAAGCTGCCGAAAATATCTTCTCCGAAAATATCACCGAACTGACTGAAGATGTCTTCAGTGTTCATGCCGCCGCCGAAACCGCGTGCACCATTGCCCATGCCTGCATGACCAAAGCGGTCGTACTGGGCTTTCTTGTCAGCATCGCTCAATACCTCGTAGGCTTCCGCTGCTTCCTTGAATTTCTCTTCCGCAGCTTTGTCGCCCGGGTTGCGATCGGGGTGGAATTGCATGGCCACCTTGCGGTAAGCCTTTTTTATTTCGTCGGCAGAAGCCGATTTCGAAACGCCCAATACTTCGTAGTAATCTCTTTTTGACATAAGGGTGAATGCTTTTAGGCACCGTCTTGAACGAGACTGCCGGATCATTTACCCGGCAGCGTGCTCATTTTATTTTCCAACCACCACTTTGGCGAATCGGATGATTTTATCATTTAAATAATAACCGGGTTGTACCTGGTCGATCACTTTCCCTGCCGCGCCGGGCGTAGGGGCCGGGATTTCAGTTATCGCTTCGTGCAGATCGGCATCAAAAGGCTGGCCCACACTTTCCATTTGTTTTAACCCTTTTGATTGCAGCGTATTCCTCAGCTTATTGAACACGAGTTGCACGCCTTCGCGAATGGCCTGCACATCGGTACTGCTGTCCAGCTGCTTTTGGGCACGGTCACAATCATCCAGTACATCCAGCAACGAAACAACGATGTCTTTTCCTGCTGTTTGTGTGAGCTCAACCCTTTCCCTGGCGGTTCGTTTGCGGAAATTGTCGAATTCGGCCACGAGACGCAGGTATTTATCTTTCCATTCGGCTGCTTCTTCCTGGGCTTTTTCCAACGCACTCAATTCCTCGGGCGGATTGCTGAGGTGGTTGCTGCCTGCCACGTCGGAATCGGCATTCAAATCCATCAGGTCTTCCCCATTGTTGACAGGGTCCTGTCCATTCGCTGCATTTTTTACATCTTTTTCTTGCATAGTCGTACAAATTGTCGGCGAAGGTAAGGCAGTCAAGAATGTTGCCAAGAGAATTTGAAAGACAAAATGTCGCTTTAAATAAGCCCCTCATTTACAGCCTTTCGTAGTCGAAAACCAGGCTATCAGCCACACCCGCCCGGATTCCTGTAAATTGCGGCTCCATTTAAAGCGGCATGACGAAAGTTTTCCTGAAAAAGAAGATCAGCAGACGTATAGAAGAGGGCCATCCCTGGGTGTTTGGCAATGAAGTAAACCTTACCGACGGTGACCTCACGGCAGGCGCCATCGCCGAGGTCTTTACGCACGATAAGAAGTTCATAGGCCGTGGCTACCTTAACCCCCAATCGCAGATACTGGTGCGCCTGCTCACCCGTGATAAAAGCGAATTGATCGATGCTGATTTTTTCTACCGGCGCCTTTTGAAAGCGTGGCAATACAAAAGCCAGCTGGGTTACCGCGAAAATTGCCGCTTGGTCTTTGGGGAAGCCGATTTTCTGCCGGCGCTGATCATCGACAAGTTCAACGATTATTTTGTTATCCAAACCCTGGCATTGGGTATGGATTTGTGGAAACCCTCGATTGTAGACGCGCTCAACAAAATCTTTTCGCCGAAAGGAATTTATGAACGGAATGATGTGCCGGTGCGGGAACTGGAAGGACTGCCGCAGCAGAAAGGATTTCTATCAGCACCTTTCGATACGAAAATTGTGATACGCGAAAACGGGCTACAGTTTTTTGTTGATATCGAAAACGGGCAAAAGACCGGTTACTTTCTCGATCAGCAGGACAATCGCAGGGCTATCCGGCATATCGTAAAGGATGCGGATGTATTGGGCGCTTTTACGTATACCGGAACCTTCGAGATTCACGCCGCCCATTATGGCGCTAAATCAGTGTACGGAATCGACATCTCTGCCGGTGCAGTAGCGCAGGCCAACGAAAATGCTGCACTCAATAAGCTGGATCATATCGTTCGTTTTGAAGCCATGAATGCGTTTGATGTTTTAAAACAATGGGGGAAAGAAAACAAAAGATGGGATGTAGTGATGCTCGACCCCCCGGCATTTGCGAAAAGCCGCGACAGTATTCAGAAAGCCATCACGGGTTATAAGGAGATTAACCTGCGCGGTATGAAGCTGGTAAAGCCAGGTGGATTCCTGGTCACTTCTTCCTGCACCAATCTTGTGCAACCCGACTTATTTCTTCAGATCATTCAAATGGCCGCAAAAGACGCACGCCGTACACTGCGCCAGGTTACCTATCAAACGCAATCCTCCGATCACCCAATTGTATGGGGAATGGAGAATACGCATTATCTCAAGTTTCTGATTGTACAAGTAATTTGATCAATGTGCAAATTGGCTGTTGGCTATTGGCAATTAGCGGAGGCTCCCCATTTTGAAGTATCAACTTTTGCAGTTGATTCGTTTTGCTGATGTGTTTTTTTTGGAAACGTTGCGTGGCCGATCGAAAAGACTTATTACTTAGAACTTATAACTTATAACTCGTTCTAGTGCGCTACCTGGAACTTACCCGAATCGATCGTTTTACCAGTACGATCACGCAGCTGGAAGATATATACACCTCGGTAGAAATCTGAAACATTTACCACCGTGTGCTGGTTGACAGAAGGAAGGTCAAGTACTTTTTTTCCAACGAAATTATAAACCTGGAAACTATAGACCTGGTTGGGGAGTTGGTCTATATCAAAAGTAATTTGAGAAACCGCCGGGTTGGGGTAGAAGCGGGTCACCCGGGCAACAGGATCCTGCGCTGGCCTGTTGGTCTGGCTTTTCAATTGAGTTGAAGTCAATAGAATAATGGATATTATGTAAAAAACCCTCATAGGCGATATTTTACATTGGCAGGTCAAGATAGTTCACTTTTAACAAATCTACAAAGCTTTGCCCATAAATAATGAAAGGGAAGACCGGATTTTAACCCGGCTTCCCTGTTTTAAATATCTGTTAACGTGGATTATAGCGCAGCCAGGGCCGACTGGATTGCCGAAAAATCAGGTAATTCTCCTGCATTTTCAAGTACTTCTGCGTAGCGCACGGTTCCGTCTTTATCAATCAGGAAAGCAGACCGTTTGGACACCCCTTTCATCCAGCCGATAAAGCTGTCGTATAAAGCGCCGTAGGCCGCTGAAGTTTCTTTGTTGAAATCGCTGAGGAGGGGAAAGTTGAGCCCCTGCTCTTCTTTGAATTTAGCGAGCGTCATTGGGGAATCTACAGAGATGCCAAACACCGTAGCGTTGGCTGTATTATATGCTGCGATATTGTCTCTTACGCTGCAAAGCTCTTTGGTGCATACGCCGGTGAAGGCCAGCGGAAAAAATAATAATAAAACGTTCTTGCCTTTTTGATCATGCAAACTAACCTGGTTGCGTTCTGTGTCGTGTAGTGTAAAGTCCGGTGCTTTTTGTCCGATTTCAATTTTCATTGTGCTCGTGGTTGGGTGAATAATAATTACGCCATATTACAAGCAGCAGACAAAAAGGTTGTGGAAAGAATAAAATTGCAATACCGGTTAAAAGCGTGGGCAGAGTACTTTGTACTTGCTGCTGTTGTCGCGGTCAAGGAAGCCGATATAGGAGATACTCAGTTCTATACCACCACGTCCCTGGCTCACGGTTTTCAATTGTGAAACGTTCACATCGTAGCTCAGTGCCACCGAGAACGGATTGTAGTCGATCTTAATAACGGGGACAAATGCATCTTTCCAGCGCAAAAAAGCGCCTCCGTGAATGGTGTATTCTGGTTGATCCGCTTCGCCCACTTTGTAGGAGTACATGACCCCGCCAATCACCTCGTTAAAACTTCCCTGGTTAGAATAATCAGCCTGGAGTGTAAAAAAGTTGTTGTCGTCAATATGGAACTTCATACCGCCGGAAACCACCAGCTTTGGATTAAGGGCAGAAGCGGCATTGCGGTAAAAAGAATTGCGCGGCCGGTTGAAATGGTGATAGGCCAGTCCAACAAAATAAGAGTTCATATAATCAGGACCGAAAGCCGCGTTGTAGCTGGCGCCCACGGCACCGTCGAAGTAATCGTATTTGGGACTCGAAAAAGTTTCGCCATCTGCCAGTGCAGGATTGTACGCCGCGCCATCGTACTGTGCGTTCGTAGTGATCTTTGATCGATCGATGTTTTTTTCTACGAGGCCGCCCATGAATCCGACCGACAGGTAACTGGTCTTATTGCTGCTAAGCGATTTGTGATAGTTAAGGGCGGGTAAGAAATCGGTGGTCGTTAACCCGGCGGTACCGGCCTTATCATACAGAATTTGAATACCGGTAGTGAGGAAGTCGTCGCCTTTTCCCACCGGCAATTTATATTCTGCGTTCAGCGAGCCGCTTTTGTAGGCATTGGTGATACTGTTCCACTGGTCGCGGTACACCATCTGCACCCGCACATCGCCTGTAAAAAGACCGGCGAGGGAAGGGTTGCGCAGGAGCGGCGCTTCAAAGAATTGCGAGAAATGGATATCCTGGGCCTGCAATCCAGCAGGGCGGCAGGCAAAAAACAGCAGGATGGCCAGAAGCATTTTTCCCGACACACGGATCGTTCTCATACCAGCAGGTTTTATCGTACACAAATGCTTCATGGGGTTTAGCGTATCAATGTAACGTTTCCTTTGTAGGTTATAATATTTGCATTCTCACATATAATATCGATCATGTAGATATATGTGTCCGACGCTCCGGGTTTCCCCTTATAGCTTCCATCCCATCCGGAAGCAGCGTCGCTGGCCGGGAAGTTTCGCTTTTCAAATACTAGTTCTCCCCAGCGATTGAATATCCGCATCGCCTGGATGCGGTCGAGACCGGTACCCCTGGGGTAGAAACGATCGTTGGTGCCGTCGTTGTTGGGCGAGAATGTATTCGGGATAAAGAAATTTTTCTCGTTGCATACGACGATGATCTGCACATTGCGGCTGGAAATACATCCGTTGGCATCCGTGACTTTCACTGAATACACCGTTGAGAATTTCGGGTTCACAAGCGGGTTGGCGCAATCGGTACAACTCAGGCCTGTGGAAGGTGTCCAGTTCCAGGTCGTGGCATTTGCGCTATACGTGATGGGCATAACAGTGCCGCCAGCACCGGCTACAATAGTTGTGTCGCCGGTAACTTTAATAGAGGGCAATGGGTTCACCACCACCGTCTTGCTGGTGTCGTGCTTGCAGCCAAGGCTATTGGCGGTTTCCAGCTTAATCGTATAGAGTCCGGTATCCTTAAATGAAGCCTGGAAGTTTTGCAACGAAGAACTTTGTCCGTCACTGATAGTCCATTTCCAGGTGATGGCCGTATCAGGCGGGTTCAGAATGGATCCAGCGAGGTCTAGCACCAGGTTCCGGCAAATGGCGTCGGCACTCGTGATAACAGGTCTCGGTGTTGCCAGGACCCTGATTGTATCGGTAAATGTTTTCGAACATCCCGCCGCCGTGGTTACCGTTAATGCAGGGATGAACAAACCCGGTTGTGCATAATAATGTGGCGGAACAGTCTTTCCTGTTAGCGTGCCGCTTCCATCATTAAAATCCCAGGTTGTGGTGGTAATTGGGTCCCGTCCATCCAGCGAATAGTTGGTGAAAAATACGTTGCCGCTGTCGCAGAACGCGCGTCTGTCGATGCCGAAGATCGGTATAGCCCCTTTAATGTCAACGTTCCCGAATCCGCCAAAATATGCCTGGCAACCCGTACTATCTTTCAACAAAATACTGGGCGAATACAAGTTGGGCGTCCGGTAGAAATGTTGAAGGGTGGTTTGCTGCGATGTATCAGCTCCACCGTCGCCATAATACAGGGTGAACGAGGTTCCGAACGGCGTGCTGACGTTAAAATTTACCGTGAGCTCATTGCAGGCTGTTTTTGGGTCAAATGTTACCTGGGTATTTGTGTATGGGTTGATCACTTTAATATTAATCGGCAGTGAATCTACACAACCACCAAAGCCGTAAGCATATAGTTTAGCAGTGAAGTTGCCATAATTATTGTAGAAGTGAGGAGTCGAGTCTTCTGTTGAGGTAGGTGTACCATCGCCAAAATCCCAAACGATCGACTGTACATCTTTACCGGTAAACTTGAAATCAGTTTGAAGGGGCGGACAGAGTGTTACAGTATCTTTAACCAGGTAGGCTGGTTTGGGTGAGCGTATTTTAATATAGCTGGTGCGTACAGATGAGTCGACACAACCTACTGAATCAGTGATCAACAATTTAACTGTAAAACTGGTATCATTACTGTTGTACTGATGGATGGGGTTTTGCGTCAAGTCAGGGGGAGTGCCATCACCAAAATCCCATTGGTAGGTCAATTTCTTTCCAAGAGAGGAATCCAGGAATTGCAAAGGAACGCCTGCGCAAAACGTTGGGAACTCAGTGCCGAATGCAGCGGTTGGAGCCGTTATTGAAGCGATGTTCTGCTTTTGCAATGTTGACGTGCAGCCAAAATTATCAGTCACGGTTAAACTTACGGTATATAAACCGGTATCGCTATAGCGATGGGTGAAGGGCGGTGCTGTAAACTGTTTCTGAACGCTGTCGCCAAAATCAAATGCCCATGTTTTTATTGTTCCGCCGGTGGAACCGGAAGCATCAGTAAATGTTAGCACGGCATTGCGGCAAGCTCCCGTGCCCGTTATGGAAAACGCTGCAGTGGCAGAATCCACGAAGAAACCTTTTACTGCACTGCTGTCTACGCAACCGTCCGTGCCTGTTCGGATAAATTGCACTGTATGCGGGCCTGCGTAATACCTGCTGGCATACGAACCATTGTAAGGGATAGGTATTGGTGCTCCGCCATCAATCACCCATTCGTATTTTGCGATGGATGACGGTGCATTCACGGGTACGAATTCAATGCGTTCCTGCGAACATACCGTGTCTTTGCTGAGAATGAAGTCGGCTTTATCAGTTGCAATATTGACACCTTTTACCAGTGTATCACTGCAGGTTCCGTTAGAAACGATCAATTGCGCCGTGTAGGAGTTGGCGACCGCGTAGGTATGGGTTGGATTTTGAGTATTAACTAATGGAGACCCATCTCCGAATCCCCACTCAAACGTCAGCGGCCCGATGGCAGGGTCGTTCTTCGATGAATCAATGAAGCTTACAATGCGCTTATCAGCACAATCCGCTTTATAACCCCAATTCGCAATTGGCGGTAATACCCGAACAATGTCCATCTTGGTTATCGAGTCAACACATCCGTTGCTCGAAACGAGGAGCTTTACATTGAAGTAACCCGTATCACTGAATTTATGTGATGGAGCAGCGAGGGTAGAGGTTTGGCCATCGCCGAAATCCCAGTTCACAACTGTATTTCCCGCTGGTGTTGACAAATTGGTAAAGCTTATTGCATCCGAATGACATGCGCTGGCTTTGCTGGCGGCAAAATCAACACTTGGGGGTGTGCCCACCTGAATGCTGGCCGTCGCAGTAGCGGTACAGCCATCACCTGTTGTAATCGTGAGCTTCACCGTGCGTGTTCCCGCAGAAGAATAGTTATGCGACGGACTGGCGGAAGTACTCGTAGTTCCGTCTCCAAAATCCCAGAGATAACTTGCCACAGGGTCCACCGTACCTACGTTTGCCACGGGTGCAAAGCTTTGCCCTACACATACGCCTCCCGGTAGATTGCCGATGTTTACATTGGGCGCAAAAATGTTCACAAACGATGGACGTGATATCGTATTTGTACAGCCCTTACTGTCTACAATCGTTAAACTCACATCACTCGATGCGGCCGATGCATAGGTGTGTGTCACAGAGGGGGCTGCTGAATTACTCGTACCACCATCTCCGAAAGTCCAGTTGGCACTTACATAATCAGGCGAGAGATTTTGAAATGTAACCGTCAGCGGCGGTTTACAACTATAGTTCTTTGGCGAAGAAAAATTTACGGTCGGCTTTCCTGCAACGACGATCGATTTGCTTACCGAATCTGTACAGCTGCCAAATGTACTTAATAGCGTTACTGTATAGGTGCCAGGAGCTGCATATGTCTTTGTTGGATTGAATTGTGAACTCACCGAGCCATCACCAAACTTCCACAGGACTTTTACAGGCAACGGATTCGAGTTGACCTGGAAATTGGAGGCAGCGCCAAGACATACGCTCGCAGGTGCAGTGAAACTCCCGGTAATCCCATTGATGGGAACCGACTTCTGTATTGAATCCGAGCAACCGAGATCGCTCTGGGCTTTCAATTTGATGGTGTAATTTCCGCCACTCGTATACGTGGCTGAAGGCGACGTTAAAGCAGAGTTGGTACTGTTACCGAAATCCCAGCTATAGGTCAGGTTACCCGGACCACTGGTCAAGTTTTTCATGTTCAGCACGAACGGAGGCTGGCAAGTTGTTGGACCCGTGTAATCAAAGTTTGCTTTTACCCCATTCACGACCCTGATGTATCTTCCAAAATAAGTTTCGGCACTGCACCCTGCACTATTGGTTACTTTCAGATAAATACCATAATAGCCAATTTGCGAATATGAGTGCACTGGGTTTTGAACCGTGGATGTGGTTTGATCATCAAACCCCCAGCTCCAACTGGTAATTGTCCCCGTTCCGGGTGTAGACAAATCAGTGAACGAAATAGTGGCTGGCAAACAAGCCAGGGTTCTGTCAGCTTTCAGGTTGGGACTTGGTGAAGGGTTCGAAACAATGAAATTTGTCTTTGTAATGGAGTTGACCCCATTTTCATTGCGCACCACCAGCGTAATAGTATAAGTGCCAGGGGTAAACCCAACAACAGGGTTTTGAATATTGGAAAGCTGACCGTTTCCGAAATACCAATTCCAGAATTTTGGATTGCCGGTAGATTTATCTGTAAACTGAACCGATAGTGGACTGCAACCGGAAGTAACGCTGGCAGAAAAATCAGCAACCGGCGCCTGTGCGAGCGTCCATAGAGGGGTAAATAAACAGGCAATAAGAGCAAAGGCAAAAATCCGTCTCAATCAGCTTTCTTTTTCGTGTTATCAGTCCGGTCGTTTCGATCAAAAGTGGCAAAACTACAGTAACTGCCAACACATTTGCTCAGCGAATAAGTGTAATATTCCCTGAATAGGTCAGCAAGGCATTGTTTTCGCACACTACTTCTACGTAATACACATACACATCGTTGGGCGCGGGCTTGCCCTTAAAACTGCCATTCCACCCCCTCGAAGCATCATTTGCCCTGAAATTGGTGGCTTCATACACGGGCTCTCCCCATCGGTTGAAAATGCGCATGCTCCGGATATTGTACAGCCCGGTGCCGCGTGGGTAAAACACATCATTCGTGCCATTTCCATTGGGCGAGAATGTATTGGGCAAAAAGATATTCCCGTTGTTGCATACCACAAATACCGTTAATTGATCCCGGTTGGCACATCCCCCTGCATTTACGGCCGTGAGCTGGTACACGGTTGTCTGCTTTGGACTGGCCACCGGATTTGCACAATTCGCACAACTCAATCCGGCAGACGGTTGCCAGCGCAAGGTTGTTGCATCGGCGCTCACTTTAGCATCAATTTGTACGCCGGATCCAACCGCCAGGGTTTTGTCTGCACCCGCATCCACGGTAGGTATCGGGTAAACCACTACATTCACGAGCGCTGTATCGGCAAAACATCCCACCACATCGCTGCCCACCACCTGGTAAACCGTCGTTTGTGTTGGCTTTGCCAGCGGCGCTTTTACGTGATCATTGTCAAGCCCTGCAGAGGGAGTCCATTTATACATTTCAGCGTTGTCTGCCGCTAAGCGAAAACTTTCGCCATAGCATAAAGTATCCCCGGAACCCACTGTAAGTTTAAACGGATGTTTTACCGTAATTATTACTGAATCACTGGCTTTGCAGCCAAAAATACTTTCCCCGCTCACATGATAAGTAAACGTGTTTTGAGGAGCTGCAACGGGGTTTGCGCAGTTCAGGCAAGAGAGGTCTGCTGAAGCGGACCAGGTGTATTTGTCTGCTCCTGTTGCCTGTAATACAATTGTCTTCTTTTCACATATGGAAGAATTATTGCCTGCATTAACCGCTGGTAACGGATGAATAAGCACGGGTTGTCGCTGCACGGAGCTGCAGCCCGACGAATTGCTTACCGTAAGTACTGCCTCAAAAGCACCGTCCTGCGTGAAGTTTTGAACAGGCGGGTTTTGCTGCGTATAGTGCTCGTTATTGGGCAATTGCCAGTCCCAATGGAGCGCTGATGTATCTGGCTTCAACAACTGACCTGAAAACCGGAGCTGCGCCGGCACACAGGCCGCACTGTCGCCTTTGATGGCAATGGACGGACTGTTCACCACTTTAACAGCTGCCAGCACCAAACTACTGTCGGTACAACCATTGGCCGTTGTTACCCGAAGTTTTACAGCGTATTGTCCAGGTTGCGTATAGGCATGCACGGGAGAGGGGTCAGTACTGCTGGCGCCATCGCCTAAATCCCACCGGTAGTCGGTGATCAGATCATTCGATAGCGAAGAATCTGTAAACCGGATAATTCCCTGGTCGCACAGCACACGCGTATTGGTATTAAACATCGCACTCACGCCAAAAATCCGGATGGTATCTCTTCCCTGGATGGGCACTTTACAACCTTTGCTGTCCTGCAGAATCATCCTGGGTACATATATCCCCAAAGTGTTATACTGGTGCTGCACCACAGAATCCGTTCCATCAATGGTGCCCCCGTCATTAAAATCCCAGATATAATTGACGGTGTTTTGGGTTTGCGCGATGAATCCCACCGTTCCGGGATTGCAGGCAATGGTTTTATTATAATTAAAAGTTCCGGTAGGACCTTTGATCACAATTTTTTTCTGAATGGTATCTGTGCAGCCGCCCGGACTGGTTACAACCAACCGCGCATAATAGGTGCCGGGGTAATTGTAGTAATGTACGGGTGTATCAACAAGCGCACCGGTGCCATCGCCGAAATCCCAGCTGAGTAACTTATAATATTTGGATTGGTTGGTGAAATGCACCACCAGCGGCGGACAGGTACTGAATGAATCGCTCATCATAAACCTTGCGCTGGGGTCTTCAATATGAATATATGCCGGTTTAGCAATGGTATCACTGCAGCCGTAGGCATCGGTTACTTTTAACCACGCATCATAGGTTCCCACAGTAGCAAACTGGTGCACGGGATTGAATTCCGGTGAAATGTTGCCGTCGCCGAATTTCCAGTCGAAGGAAAGTCCCTGTCCCTGTGACAAGTTTGTAAAGCTGACAGGCTTGTTGGTGCAACTCATGGTATCGCCACTGCTAAAGAATGCTTTCGGGTCAGCAATGTATACCTGGTTAGATTTAGCGATGCTGTCACTGCAGCCATAGCTGTCGGTTACCGTTAATGCAATGGTATAAAACCCGGCTTTGGCGTATTGGTGCACAAAAGGGGCTGCGCCGTAGGATTGACTCGTGCCATCGCCGAAATTCCAATGCCAGCGCTTAATCATATGCGTTCCATCGTTGGCCGATGAGTCGGCGAAATGGATAGTGGCACCATCTTTCATGCAAGCTGATGTGTTCGCGCCGCTGAAATTTGCGGTGGGTCCGTTTACTGTGATATAGTTCGTTCTGGTAAGGGTATCACTGCAACCATTAAGGTTGGTGGTTACCAGCGAAATCGTATACTGTCCGCTTGTAGCATAACCAATGCGCACAGAACGCGAAGTATCGTCACCATTCCAGGGTGTCCATCGCCAGGTCATAATATTCGATGGGTTGTAGCCAAAGGAGCTCACCGTAATGGAATCCCCTTTGCAAATGACTGTATCCGAAGCGGCGAAATCTGGTTTTTCTTTGATAACGCGGGCCATAAATGCGGATGTATGCGTACAACTACCATTGGTGACTGTTAGCTTCACTGTGTACATGCCTGGCTTGCTGTAGATGTGCACCGGATCCTTATCGGTACCAGACAGACCATCTCCAAAATCCCAGTTCCAGCTGTCGGCACCCACGGAGTAATTGGTAAAGGCGTACCGGAAAGGATCGCTGCACTGAACATCAGCCGAGAATTTTGCGATGGGCGGTTTGATGTAGACAAGCTTCGGTTTTACGATAGTGTCGGCACAACCATTGTTATTTACTATCAACGTGATGCTGAAATAGCCGGTATCGTTGTATTGATGCAGGGGATTGCGTGCTGTGTCTGAAAGGCCATCGCCAAACTGCCAGAGCCAGCCCGTAATATGACCTGTTGAATTATCACTGAAAACCACTGGAACAGAGGCGCAGGTATTGGTCGGGAATGCATTGAAATTGGCAACCGGCTTTTGCCCGGCTCTTACTGCTGCCGGGTATACAATCGAATCTGTACATCCATCTGCGGTGGTATAAGTGAGCTTAACTGTGTACACGCCCGGCGAATTGTAGAGGTGAGAAGGATGTGCTGCTGTGCTCGTACTGCCATCGCCAAAATCCCACACCAATCCGGTTACCGGAACAGGCGATAGCACGGCATAGTTGGGCGTGAACAACAACGGGGCACAACCGGTAAAAGGAAGCTGGCTGATTTGTATGTCGGCGGGCATCACATCAATGAAATGCGGTTGTTGCAGCGTATCGCTGCAGCCTTCTTTATTGGTCGTAATCAGCGTTACCGTATAACTGCCGTTCTTCGTATAGGTGTGCGACGGATTGGCCTGGGTAGAACTGCTGCTGTCGCCAAAAAGCCAGAGATAACTGCCCGCATCATTTGTTTGGTTGCTGAACTGAACGGTGAAAGGCGCGTGGCAGGAAGTCTTTTGGTTCGCAGTGAAGGCCGTTTTTGTTTTTGCCAGCACGTGGATCGTTTTCGACACAGAGTCTTTGCAACTTCCAAAATCGGTGATCAATGTAACCTGGTAATTGCCCGCGCTGGTATAGCTGGTCGCAGG
>JAGWTK010000434.1 GCA_028876035.1 Bacteroidota bacterium | reverse complement strand
GCTGCCTTCCGCAGGATCGGCATGGTTGCCTTTGCAACTTGAATACGGTTTTTCGCTGGGTGCGCCTGCGGAAAACGGTGCATTCACCAGCTTAACCGCGGAACAGTACGCAGGGGGACATCTCGACTGGTATTCTTTCGACACCGGCGGTCGATCAGCATTGCCAGATGAACAGCAGCCAGCAACAACAAAACCGGTGGATGTATTTCAATCCTTTATTCCATCTCCGGTAACCTTTAAGGGTATGCCCAATCCACGGTTCTGGATGATGGAAGACAATCAAACTGATTTTGGAAAGATCGATACCAGTCCGACAGGCATGTTGCACCTCTTTTTGGCGGAGTTCGGGCTGATTTATGGTAACGATTGGTTTTTGTTGCCCTACCAGATGAGTGTTAACAGCCTTTGCAAGGTGAGCAGCATGGTGGTAACAGATACGTTTGGTCAGCATATTCTGATACAGCCGGCCGGCAAAGGTGCACAGGCCAATTGGCAGCGCTGGTCTATGTTTCAATTAACCAACAGCAGCAACAAGGAAACAGATGGCAGTCTTTTTTACCTTCCGCCAGCCATCAATAATATGCAGGAAGGCGAGCCTGTAGAGCAAGTGCAATTTCTGCGCGACGAAATGGCCAATATGGTTTGGGCTGTGGAAACGGTTTTGCCCTCGCAGGCGGGGCAAGGTGTTAGTGGCAATGAACTTGCATTAACAGAAACAGCGGATCCGGGTTTTGTACCAGTAAACGACATGGTAGCCATTCGTTACTTGCTGGGCACTACCGTACCAGAAAATTGGATCCCGTTTATGCCGGTTCACATGCCGGGGAGCAATACAGAGATACGACTGCAAAGGGCGAAGATGCCGGGAGCAAAAGGACCGGGTGCAGCCATTCTATCAGAAGTGCCGCCGCCTTATTTCATCAACGAAGAAGAAATTCCGAGAGCTGGCATTGCAGTGAAGCAAACATTCCAGCGCGCAAGATGGGCGGGGGGAGCCACCTGGCTATGGTCGGGTCGGGCAAAACAAGCGGGTAAAGGAGAGGGCTGGAGTAATTTGAAATTCGACCAGATTGAAGATATTCAACGGAAACCGCAGTAGGGCTGTAAGTCGAAACCGGTAAATGGCAAGAGTCAGTGCGCCGGCAACCGGAAAGTTTGGATTGCCCGGATAAGAGCATCACGACACCGCCGGTATAACAATCACTGTTGTAAGGACAAGCAGTAGCGTACAAGTATATACTGAAAAATCAGTATTGTTAATCCGGAATCTGATCATGAATTTTGCTGAATCCGGTTTTGGCCGTCTTTCTTCGCGAACCGAAAATCTATTCATGAAAAAAGTGCTGATTGCCTGTTGTGCGTTCTTCTCAATTCATTCGGATGTGCAGGCGCAGAAAGGCGGTGCTGCTGTTACTGCCAACGCCGAATTGTCGGCCCCCACTTCGAATACACAAACCGGTATTGGATTGTCAGTAAAAGGATCCATTGGCATCTCCCGGTCCGCACAAATAACACTGAGTCCGGGTATCTGGCTGGCCGGGGGAAGAAATACACCCACCGCAGAACATACCAGGCTGGTGCCGGTGTTATTGGGCTATCAGCAAACATTCAAATCGTTTTTTATAGAACCCGCTATTGGCATTGGTGAATTGGGCGGACGCGTTTCACTGGGAGGGGATCGGGCCAATGTTTCGGTAGCTGCCTTTTTCGCCGCCGTGCAGGCGGCTTACCGGATGCAGCACTGGCAGCTGGGTGTAAAATTCCTGACCGCAAAAGGTATCGAAGGAAGTGATGCCGGCCTCTGGCATGATCGGCGGATTAGCTATGGCGCTGTATTTGTTGGCTTCGATATTTTTCGGCGGAAACGGTAAGGGTATTTACAACTACGTAACCTGCACCTGCGGATGAGTTGATGAAATTATTTTCATCCTACCTCCACATTCTCCGCAAATAATAATGATTAATCAGTATTGTCCGGCGATCGGCTCCTGGATACCTTAGCCATCAAAAATGTAAAGCATGATGCGTCATGGTTTTCTCCGGCTGGGAGTAATCGTCGTCCTGTTCGTCACCGCACTCGCCGCCTGCTCCAAGGATCCGGTCGATAATACTAAGTTGGTGAAATACGAAATCACCGGCAATTTCACCGGTAAACTAACGGTCACGTATACTGACAATACCGGTGCCAATACAACATTGCAAAATGTAAGTCTGCCCTGGTCTAAAGAAGTATCGTATCCTGCCAATGTGTTGTCGGTGGGTGTCGGTGCGCAGGCGAGTGTGCTGGGGACAGCCGGACAAACCGCTGCCATGAAAATTTATTACAACAATACCGTGGTAAAATCTACCAGCGCTACCGCTGGATCAATGGGGGAAATCGTGCTGCCGGCGATTGCACATGTGTTCTGATTTCGTTTAAAGCTTAAAGTTGAAGGTTTAAAGTTGTTGCTGTGCGGCGGCGTGTTGTTGTATAAAAGTTTAAGGGTTTAAGAGTTTAAGAGTTCTCTCTGTGCAACAGCAGGCCTGTTCGTGTAACGACCGACTCGGCGAGGGAAATTGGCTGGAAGCCGGAAGCAAGTTTAAAAGTTTAAGGGTTTAAGAGTTTAAAAGTTCTCTCTGTGCTACAGCAGGCCTGTTCGTGTAACGACTCGTTCGGCTAGGGAAATTGGCTGTAAGCCGGAAGCTAGTTTAAAAGTTTAAGGGTTTAAGAGTTTAAAAGTTCTCTCTGTGCTACAGCAGGCCTGTTCGTGTAACGACCTACTCGGTGAGGGAAATTGGCTGGCAGCTAGTAGACAGCAGCTGGAACTGTACAAACACCAATAACCGTTACTGTATGAATAGCTGGATAGTCAGGCTGCTTGTTCTGAAGATAGGTGCGTTCTCCTTTATATCCGTCAGTGCACAAACGGCATCCGAACCCCTGTATACGGGTACTGTGCCCAATGCAAAGACGATACCCGCAGATTCTTTGGTAGAATTTCTGGACACCAGCAGGGGCTATTACGGCAACGTGCGCATTCCTGGCATAAGCGTCTATCCATGTTCGTCTGAAAAAAGAACCGGTACGGCTGTGGTGGTTTTCCCGGGTGGGGGCTATAGGGTTGTTGTGGATGAAGGAGCAGCGTTTGCAAAAGCATTCAACGATGAGGGTATTACAGTGTTCGTGCTGAAATACCGTTTACCGAACCAGCAAGCAATGTACAATAGCAGCATCTGCCCGCTACAGGACGCGCAGATGGCCATCAGGTACGCAAGACAGCACGCAGGGCAATATGGAATCGACGCCAGCAAGATTGGTGTATTGGGAATATCCGCCGGCGGTCACCTGGCCACTACCTTGACTAACCACGCCGACAGCGTTTTAATCAACAATCCCGAAAAAATCAACTTGCGTCCTGATTTCATGATCCTGCTCTACCCGGTGATCAGTTTCCTGCAGTATCCTGTCAAAACCACCGTGGAGCGTCTACTGGGAGCAAACGCTGATAGTAGCTCATTGGCTTATTTCAGCAATGAGCGATATGCGACGAGGCAAACACCGCCCACTTTTTTACTACACGCTGCAGATGATGAGCAGGTTTCAGTGAGGCATAGCCTGATTTACTACGAAGCATTACTACAGGCTGCTGTACCTGCCGAATTACACGTTTTGCAAAGTGGCGGCCATGCATTTGGACTCGAACATTCGACCCGCGGAAATGAATGGTGGCAATACTGTATGGCGTGGATGCGAGAGAATGGATTTGCGAAAACTGTAAGTCGTTAGCCGGA
>JAGWTK010000433.1 GCA_028876035.1 Bacteroidota bacterium | reverse complement strand
ATTTGACCAGACTTTTCTGATCGTGACGCACAATGAAGAACTCGCAGCCATGAGTGACCGGTTGCTGCATATGAAGGATGGACTGATCGTGTAGGAGCTGGTACCGAGTACCAGGTACTTAGTACCGATACAGTCGCTGCGGGTGTAGCGTACATTACCTGCGTTAGAATCCTACCATTCAAAAATCAAAAAATCCAGCAATCCGGCAATGTTTTCAAAGCATAGACATTCGGCAAAACAGATCTGAAATCTTACATCTTCATATCTTATATCTTACATCGGTTCTGCATCAGCCATCATCACATCAGCCATCAGCGGTTGGCACGTGGCCTCCATGGCGTCTCCGGGGCGTTCAATTGTTGTCCCGCGTACCGGCATAGCATGAAAAGGTAATCACTCAACCTGTTCAGGTAGCGAAGGATGACCTGGTCAACTTCGAGGCTTTCAAGCTCGAGTCGCACGCAGCAGCGTTCTGCACGCCGGCACACGCAGCGGGCGATATGCAGTTGTGACACTACGGGATGTCCGCCCGGCATAATGAAATGTTGCATGGGAGGAAGGGCATCAGACATACGGTCTATCTCTTGTTCCAGTAGCGCTGTGTCTGCATCGGTGATATCGGGGATGCGCATACGCGGTTCTTTAATGGGGTCGCAGGCCAGCGATGAGCCGATAGTAAATAAACGATCCTGGATTTCGAGTAAGGTTTCTTTGTCTTGTTGATCGTTGACCAAATCGCGGCAAAGTCCGATATGCGAATTGAGTTCATCAATCGTGCCGTATGCTTCAATGCGAAGGTGAGATTTGGGTACTTTGGTGCCGCCGAGCAGGGAGGTGGTACCCTTGTCGCCGGTTTTGGTATAGATTTTTAGTGCCACGGAACTTGCTTTAGGTGATAAAGATCGGCATTCGCTGCTGCGCAGGAGCAACAGGTTTTCCCATACTTATCAACTTAAACGATCGGGAAGGCTTCTTGTTTAGTGCACCAGCTGACCAATAGGATTTTCGTTGATGCGGTCGGTTTCAATAAGTCCGTCCCGCAAGCGCACCACGCGGTGGGCATGTTGTGCGATATCATCTTCATGGGTTACCAGCACCACTGTGTTGCCACCTGCGTGGATGCTGCTGAAAATGTCCATGATTTCGATGGAAGTTTTTGTATCGAGGTTACCGGTAGGTTCGTCGGCCAGGATAATGGATGGGTTGTTCACCAGGGCGCGTGCGATGGCAACCCGCTGGCACTGACCACCACTCATTTCGTTGGGTTTATGGTGACTTCTTTCGGTGAGGCTCACTTTTTCGAGCACATTCATGGCCATTTCCATCCGCAGCTTCTTGGGAATACCGGCATACACCAGGGGCAATGCTACATTCTCTGCAGCGGTGAGACGGGGCAGGAGGTTGAATTGCTGGAATACAAAGCCAATTTCCTTGTTGCGGACTTCGGCCAGATCGTCATCGGCCATCTGGCTTACATCCTGGTTGTTGAGGATATAACGGCCACCAGTGGGAGAGTCGAGGCAGCCAAGAATATTCATGAGCGTACTCTTGCCGGAACCGGAGGGACCCATCAACGCCACATATTCATTCTTTTTTATCTCCAGGGTGATACCTTTTAATACGGGGATGGGTTCTTTCCCCATAAAATAAGATTTTTGAATACGGTCCAGTTGAATTATCGCGCTCATAGGTGAAGTATGATAAGGTGCTTGCGTTATTTTTTAATCACTTTCGGCACGGTGAAAAAATCGGTGCTGGCAGTGGGTGCATTGGCAAGTGCTGTTTTCTTGTCCATCGACCCACCCGTTTCGTCCTCCCGGAATGCATCAATCACATCCGTCATATGGAGCAGGGGCAGGGTGCCGGTGGTATCCACTTCCTGCAGCTTTTCTACGAACGCAATCATGCGCTGTAAATCAGCCGCAATGGCGGCCTTCTCGCTTTCTCCGAACTGGAGTCGGGCCAGGTTTGCCAGGTTATCAATCAATGCATTATTTACTTCCATCTCAAAACAAAAATAATCAATTGCGGCTAAGGCGACGGCTTTTGTGATGAAAGGCGAAAATGCGGTCTGAACCCCCGGAATTGCCCGGGCTGTACCGGACTTTCTTATCTTCGCCGACCTATGCAAAAGAAAGACATTGTAATGAGTGGGATACGGCCGACCGGGTTCCTGCACCTTGGAAATTACTTCGGTGCATTGCGGAATTTTGTTCGGATGCAGGAGGAATACGAATGTTATTTTATGCTGGCCGATGTGCATTCTCTCACGACCCACCCCGATACAAAAGAACTGGCGGGCCATGTGAAAAGGGTATTGGCAGAGTACATTGCCTGCGGACTCGACCCCGAGAAAGTAGCATTGTACTGCCAGAGTCACGTGCCCGAAACAACCGAACTCTATCTCTACCTGAATATGCTGGCCTACAAGGGCGAGCTCGAAAAAACGACCACGTTCAAAGAGAAAGCCCGGTCGCAGCCCGACAATGTAAACGCAGGCTTGCTTACCTATCCCGTACTGCAGGCGGCGGATATTTTGCTGCATCGTGCCAGCCTTGTTCCTGTTGGGAAAGACCAGGAGCAGCACCTCGAGATGTCGCGCAATTTTGCCAATCGTTTCAATCACCGCTATGGCGACCTGTTCCCCGAACCCAAAGCATTCAATTTTGGAAGTGGTCTTGTGAAAGTGCCTTCATTGGACGGTGCCGGTAAAATGAGCAAGAGTGAAAACCAGTCCGCCACGATTTACCTCAGTGATAGCGATGATGCCATCAGGAAAAAACTGATGAAGGCAAAGACCGACAGCGGCCCAACGGCGCCCAATACCGTTAAGCCCGATTATATTGAGAACATTTTCCAGCTGATGCGGCTGGTGAGCGACGAAGCTACCCTCGTATCATTTGAAAAAGCCTACGATGAATGCCGGATAAGGTATGGCGATATGAAGAAGCAACTGGGAGAAGATATGGTGAAGTTTATTGCGCCCATCCGTGAAAAGGCCGAATCTATCCGCAACGATGAAGGGTACCTCCGTTCAGTAATGGAAAAAGGAGCTGCAAAAGCCGGTGCCAGCGCAGCCGCTACCATGGAAAAAGTGAGGGCTGCCATCGGCCTCAAATATTACTGATAAAATCCTTGTTTGTTAACGAACAGTTCGGGGAATTGTATATTTTTAGCGGCACTATCATCAGCAAATTGCAGCCATGGCCATTGCAAAAAACAAGAAACCAAAACACATCGCGGTAGCGGGAAATATCGGGGCAGGGAAAACCACTCTCACCGAATTACTGAGTAAGCATTACAAATGGATCCCGCAGTTTGAGGACGTGGACCACAATCCTTACCTGAACGATTTTTATGAAGACATGCCCCGCTGGAGTTTTAACCTCCAGATATACTTTCTGAACAACCGTCTTACCCAACTTCTCGATATTCACCGCGGAACGGAAACGGTGATACAGGATCGCACCATCTTTGAAGACGCCAATATTTTCGCGCCCAACCTGCACGAAATGGGACTGATG
The DNA here is from genome assembly GCA_028876035.1 of Bacteroidota bacterium. GTDB lineage: Bacteria > Bacteroidota > Bacteroidia > Chitinophagales > Chitinophagaceae > JACMLD01. Next base: position 248 of record JAGWTK010000433.1, on the reverse strand, counting down.
AGCAAACGCGATTTCGATAACTACTATAAATTCTTTCAAACACTAAAGACCATGGTGCAGCCCCCCGACCTGCTGATCTACCTGAAGGGTTCGGTGCCCACCCTGGTTGGCCAGATTCAAAAACGAGGGAGAGAGTACGAGGAAAATATCCGGCTCGACTATTTGAAGCGGTTGAACGATTACTACAACAAATGGATCGACAACTATCGGGAAGGTGCTTTGCTGGTAGTGGATATTGACAAGAACAA